>NZ_JBQSYL010000017.1:0-101480 GCF_052379245.1 Glutamicibacter sp. AOP12-B1-11
TCCCACCCCTTAAATAAAGGTAATCCTGGCATCCTCATCAGATCCAAGACACTATTCCGGTGGGCACTATGACCTCTGCTGACTTCTGCCCCATCAGCCCTGACCTCACGGCCAGAACCGCCCCACCAGTCAAACCGGTGATGCACTGGAACAGACCTCCCCGGATAAGAACATTTACTTTCCTCCTGCGCCCGCCACATTTACACACTTGCCGTTTCGGTGGAACGGGCTTCACCATCGCATGCTGGCTTACCCCGACAAATATGCCTTATATGTGGTTCGTGTCCCTCGGTGCAGGGATTTGCCTCCGGCTTCCTTCCCACCCCACCTCACGGTGACGCAGTTGCCATCGGCTAGAAGTTAAACCACCTTCTCCTTCAGAGGACTTTCACCTCCAAGTAAATGCCCATGCCGGGCGTACACGACAAGACGCACGGCTCCACCGGAGCCGTGCGTCTTGCTATGCAATTCCGGGTGGCTCCATTTTATCGATGCCGCCGTTATATCGCGTTTTAGACCAATGCGGCCTTGAGCTCGCGGGCCGCGGTCGCCGGGTCGGCCGCGCCATAGATGGCGCCTCCGGCCACCGCCACCTGGGCACCGGACTTCTGCACCTCGGCGATGGTGCTGATGCTGACCCCGCCGGCTACCGAGAATGGAACGGCCGCGATTGCGCCCGCGCTGAGCAGTCCATTCAGGTCGTAGCCGGGCTGCGCCTGCTCGTCCAAGCCGGCGTGGAACTCGACAAACTGGGCGCCCAACGCGATGACTTCCTTCGCACGGGCGGCCTTGTCCGCGATGCCGATCAGATCGACGACAATGCCCTTATTGCGCTCCTTGGCAGCCTTGACGGCGCCCGCCACGGTGGAGTCGTCTGCGCTGCCGAGCACCGAGACCAGATCCGCGCCGGCTGCGAAGGCGATGTCGGCTTCCAGCTCGCCGGCATCCATCGTCTTCATGTCGGCGAACACGATCTTGTCCGGGTGGGCGCTCTTGATCGCGGCAACCGCCGAGAGGCCCTCGGCCTTGATCAGCGGGGTGCCCAACTCGATGATGTCGACGTACGGGGCGACCTTGGCCGCCAGCTCCAGCGCGTCCTGGGTGGTCAACAGGTCGATGGCAACTTGGATTTTCATGATGATCTTCTTTCGGTTGTTGTATTTTTTCAAGGAGGATTCGCGGCCTCGGCTATTCCAGGTTGGCGTGCCGCAGCCACAGCTCTTCGGCCGGCAAGTCCGTGCTGCTCCAGAGGCAGTGGAATAGCGATTCGGTGGCCAGGAAGAGCGACTGCTCGAAGAGGCTGCCCGAGTACTGCTTGCTCTTCGCCGATCCGTGGTCCGTCTTGCGCGCGGCCGGCACCTGCACAATCGCGGTGGCCAGAAGCGCCAAGGGAGAGCCCGGGTCCGTGGTCACCGCGGCGATACGCGCGCCGAGATCGGCCGCAGTCTGAGCGCTTCTGACCACCCCGGAGGTGGTGCCCGAGCCGGAGGCCACCAGCAGCAGATCCCCTTCGGTGATGGCCGGAGTGGTGCTCTCCCCGGCCACATGCACGGTGAGGCCCAGATGCATCAGCCGCATGGCGGCCATGCGCAGCACCAGACCGCTGCGCCCGGCACCGGCGACGAAGATCCGCTTGGCCGAGCCGGCCAGCTCGGCCACTGCAGCGACCTGGCCGGGATCGATGGCCTGCATGGCCCCAGCGATCTCCGCCTGGATCATTTCCTGCGCGGCTACAACATGATTTGCGGTGAGTGCCGCCGCCGTGGTTCGCAAAGTACCCAAGCCATTCCTCTCGATGCTCGCTTCGGTGCCCGTTGAGGACCCCGCCGTGTCTACAATCCATCCTCGCGATTCCTCCGGGTGGGCAATACCCCATTTTGTGACGGTTCATCCCACCCATTCAGGTAGGTCAGCTAGTCCTGGATGGAATACACTCGCTGTCATGGTTTCTTCCCCCGAGGGCATTGCTGCCGAACCGATATCCCAAGACGGGCTCTGGCGGCTTCTCGATTCGCTGTCGCTGCTGGCGACCGCGCCGCTGCTGCAGATCGCCGAGCGCCTGCATGCCGCCCTGCCGCCCTGGATCAAATGCTCCGCGCTGCTGATCTTCACCGAAGAATGCACGGGCAGGCCGCAGAAGAAGTCGGGAAGCGAGGCAATCACCTCCCGGGTCACCATCGATGAATTGGACCAGCTGCGCAGCTCCCATCCGGGCCAGGACCGGTGGCGGAGCACCGCCGGGATTGGCGGGGCACCGCGCGAAGTCCTTGCCTTGCGCTATCCGCCGAGCAATGCGCTCCTCGTGCTGACCGATCCGGTGTTGGCGCAGGAGCCTGCCGAGTCCGCCAGTTCCCGCGATCTGCTTGGCTACCTCTGGCAGCTCACGGCAGCCCGGATCCGCGAAAAAGTCGCCGACGCGCCGCCTTCCTACTTGCGTGAATCGCGGGCAGTATCGGCCGAACGGACCCGGGTGACCACCGAGCTGGTTGACCAGTACTCCACAAGCCTGGATCTTCTGCTGGCCACCTTGCGCAGCACCCAACTCAGCGATGCGCTGGCACGTGCCAAGGCCACCGACCTGGCGGCGAAGACCTTAGTGGGACTGCGTTCCCTCGATGACCGGATCAATGGCATGGCCGAGGAACCGGTGGGCAGCGCCTTCACCCGGTTGCGTGAGGACCTGCGTCCCTTGAGCGAATCCGGCGGGGTGGAATTGCAATTCATCGAGCCGCCCGCCGATGGCAGGGCCTTGCCCGGGGAAGTCGCCCATGCGGCGCGCTCGATCATGCGCGGGCTGGCGCTGGACATGATGGAACAAGAGCATATCCACCGGATCCGGGCGCAGTGGGACTGCGACGGGGAGAACCTGCTGATCAACGTGCGCGACGACGGACGCGGCGCCATGGACCAAGCGTCCCCGACTATCGAGCGACTGAACCGGCAGGTGCAAGCCCTGGCCGGGCGGATGGAGCTGGAAGTCATCCCCGAGTGGGGCACGGATGTCTCGATCGTGCTGCCGCTCGATGCTCCGCAGAGCATGCCCGCCGATCTAGCCCAATGGAATCTGGCCGCCCGGGAGTTCGAAGTGCTCCAGCTGCTGGCGGCGGGGCAGGGGAACCGCGCGATCTCGGCTGCACTGGGCATCAGCGAAAACACGGTGAAGTTCCATGTTCGCAACCTCTTCAAGAAATTGGGGGTGCGTTCCCGCGCGGAGGCGGCGGCGCTGGCTCATAGCCGCGGCGTGCCGGATGCCGCTAGCGGGAAGCGCTGGGGCGAGGCCCCTGGAACCGTCAAACGTCCACGAGCCGCAACGGAATAGGGGCCGGGGCAGCCTGATCGATGGCAGTATTCCATAATGCCGGGCAAGATCGTGTTCGTGGTGGCCGGCGGACCGATCTTCAAGATCTCTTTCCCGCAGGTCAAGAGCCACGAGTTCCCGCTGGCAGCGAGTTCAGGATGCACGGCGGCCGGTCCATGCCAGTGCTAGAACTCGAAGTCCCCGAAGCTTCCTCCGGCACCGCCCAGGAAGTCCCCGAACGCGCCACCGGCCTGGTCGCCCAGGCCCTCTCCGGCCGCGGAGAACTGTTCGCCGGCCCCGGCGAAGGAATCGCTGAGCCCCTCGGCCGCCGAGCCGAATTCCTCGCCGATCCCCGCGAAGCCATCGAGCAGCGGTCCGGCGATCGCGGTGCCGATGAAGGCTCCGGCCACACCGCCCAGCAGGCCGATTCCGAGCCCGCCGGCCGCGCCGGCGGCCATGCCGCCCATGGATTTCCGTCCCGAACCGCCCCGCGAGAGGAGCTTGTCCATGAAGCCCGGGCGGGATACCTCGGCGCGGGTGGCGGCCCGGGCCAGATCCTCCGGCCGTTGCGAGGCCGGGCGCTCTGCGGCCGGCAGCTGCTCGGCCAGCTCGGCGTGCAGCAGCTCGCGCTGCGACACCGTCAACCGGGCAAAAGCCTCGCTGTGGGCGCGTTCCATATCCTGCGGCGGCGCGGTGCGCAGCATGTAGCGGTACTTCTCGATCGCCGCCTGGTCCTCGCGTGATGCGCCCTGGCTACCGGCCGTCCGCGGCTGCGCCGCGCCTTGCTGGTTCGGGTAGTCCCGGTTTTCGTACCCGGATTGGCTTCGGCTGTCGCGCGGATCCTGCTGGTTGTTTTGCTGGCCGGTGGAGCTGCGCTGGTTCAGCTGTTCCCGGACATACTCCCCGGCCAGCTGCTTTCCCTTGCGCAATAGCTTGTCGAACATTGCCACAACGTCCTCATTTCCTTGGTGGATCCGCGGCACGATTTCCGCCCGCCTCGGCCCCGTTAAACTCCCCAGAGCCGCGCAGAGTTCCCGGGTCCGGCGTTTTCACAGCGCCCGCTCAGCGCGCCGGGGTGAACACCCCGGCCCCGTGGCGCCAGCGGTAGTAGCCCAAGCACAGCAGGGTGAATGGCACCCCGAACCAGAGGGCCGGTCGCTGCACGGGGTCGAAGGCCACACCGACCAGCGAGGCGCCCAGCAGAAGCAGCGCAAGGATCGGAAGCAGCGGGAACAGCGGGGCCCGATAGGGCAGCGAATCGGTGCCGCCGTGCACCGCCACATGGTGCCGGCGGAAGGACAGGTGCGAAGCGCAGATCACGATCCACACCGCCACCACCGCGAACCCGGAGATGGAGACCAGCGCCAGGAACAGCGAGTCCGCGGCGATGACCCCGGAGAGCAGGGAGGCCAAACCGCCCAGCAGCGACAGGCACAGCGCCAGCATCGGCACGCCGCGGCGGTTGGTTTTCGAGAGCGCCGCCGGGGCTTGGCCCGCGGCGCCCATGGCGTGCAGCATCCGGGCACAGGAATACAGTCCGGAGTTGCCCGCGGAGAGCAATGCAGTGATGATCACGAAGTTCATGATGTCAGCCCCGGCCGGCAGCCCGGCGGCATCCAGCACCGTGACGAACGGGCTCTCGTTTGCGCCCGCCTCGGCGAAGGGAACGATCGCGGCGATCACCACGATGGCGCCGATGAAGAACACCGCCAGGCGCACCACGGCGGTGCGGATGGCCCGCGGGATGCTCAGTTCCGGGTTCTTGGCCTCGCCGGCGGCCACACCGATCAGCTCCGTGCCGCTGAAGGCATAGAACACCGCCAGGATGGTGACCAGCACGCCGCTGATCCCCGTCGGGAACAGCCCATCGCCGGTATCGAAGTTCGCCAGGCCAAGCGGGCCCGCCTCGCTGGCCGGGTTGATGCCGAGGATCGTGGCCGCGCCGACCATGATCATGAGCACCACGGCGGCCACCTTGATCAGCGAGAACCAGAATTCGGTTTCCGCGAAGACCTTCGAGGACACCGCGTTCAGCGCGAACAGCAGGGCCGCGAAGAGCAGGGCAAACACCGCGACCGGCACCGTGGGGAACCAGCGCTGCATGAGGATGCCCGAGGCGGTGAACTCGCTGGCCAGCGCCACCGCCCAGCACATCCAGTACAGCCAGGCCGTAGTGAAACCCCAGGCCGGGCCGAGGTCGCGGGTGGCATGGGCGTGGAACCCGCCGGCCACCGGATGGCGTGCGGACAGCTCCCCGAGCCCGCTCATCACCATATAGGCCACCAGCGCGCCCACCGCGTAGGCCAGCACGGCGCCCAGCGGTCCGGCCTGCGCAATCGTGTAGCCCGAAGAGACGAACAGCCCCGAGCCGATCACCCCGCCCAGCGCGATCATCACCAGGTGGCGGGAGGTCATGGTTCTGCGCAGCCCGGATTCGCCGGGCGAAACGCCCGGAGTAGAGCGGGCGGGAGGCTGCTGCGCCGGCGGCGCGCTGAGCTCGGACATGGGGGCTCCTTCTGAAATGAATGCGTTTGAAGAATAACTGCCGTGCCCCCCTGCTCCGCGCAGCCCTCGTCATGGCCTGTCACGGACCGTCATAATCGGTCATCAAGCCATCACCGGGTTACCCTCGGAAAGTGAAAAATCCCAGTGAAACCCTCAATTTCCGCGAGGCGCTGAGCGCCGCAGACAGCGCGCCGCTGCTCCTGGACGGCGGGCTCGGCACCCATCTGGCGCAGCGCGGCAATGACGTGAGCGGCGAACTGTGGTCCGCGCAGATCCTCAAGGACCGCCCCGAGGAGGTCCGCGCCGCCCACGCCGACTTCTTCGCCGCCGGCGCGCAACTGGCCACCACCTGCTCCTACCAGGTCAGCATCGATGGCCTGGCGAACACCAGCAAAGGTGCGAGCACCGAGCAGACCGCCGCGCAGGCCGAGGAGCTGCTGCGCACCAGCGTGCGGCTGGCCCGCGAAGCGGCGAACGGTTCACCGGCGCGCTGGGTGGCCGCCTCGGTGGGACCCTACGGCGCCGGTCCGGGGTCCGGCACCGAATACGACGGAGCCTACGGGCTCGAAGTCGCCGAGCTGGCCGACTGGCACCGCGGGCGTCTGCGGGTCCTGGCCGATGCCGGGGCGGACGTGTTGATCTGTGAAACCGTGCCGAGCCTGGCCGAGGTCCAGGCGCTGGCCGGGGAGGCGGCCGGATTGGACCTGCCGGTGCTGCTCAGCCTCGCGGTGCGCACCGCCGCGGACGGACAGCTGGTGCTGGGAGACGGCAGCGACCTGCGCGAGGCGGCCCGGATCGCCAACGATTCCGGCGCCTTTGCCGCGCTCGGCGTGAACTGCTGCCCGGTGCCCGTAGCCGTCGCGGCCCTGAAGGTGCTGCGCGAGCTGACGGACCTTTCGCTGCTGGCCTACCCGAACAGCGGCGAAATCTGGGACCGCGAGGCCCGGAGCTGGCTTCCGGGGACCCCGGGCACCGATCTGCCCGGAGCGGTGCCGGAACTGATCGCCTCCGGCGCACGCATTATCGGCGGGTGCTGCCAGGTCGGCCCCGAGCAGATCACCCGGGTCGGCAACGAACTCGGACGCCTGAAGGGCTGATCCCTGCCGCTGGCGGCGGATCACATGATCTCAGGCATGCACCTTGCTGGCGGAACTGATCCTGGCCAGCAGCGCGGCGGCCACGCTGACTGCGATAACCGCCGGCTGCTTGCCCGAGACCTCGGCCAAGCCGATGGGGCATTGGATCTGCTGGATTTTCGCCTCGCCGTGACCGCTGGCGGCCAGGTTCTTCTGGAAGCGGGCCCATTTGGCCTTCGAACCGATCAGCCCGATCGATCCGAGCCCCGGATGCCGCAAGGCCGCATCGCACAAATGGAAATCCTCGGCATGGTCGTGGGTCATGATCAGCACATGGGCCCCCTCCGGAAGGCAGCTCAATACCTGTTCGCCCAGCACCGCCACCTGCGCATGCACACGGGCCACGCCGGGTTCCATAGCCGCCAGCGACTGGAGGAACTCGGGACGCGAGTCGGTTAAATGCAATTCCAGCTCATGCCGGGAGAGGATGCGGGCAAGTTCCATTCCCACGTTGCCGATCCCGAAGATCGCCACGGTGGCCGGCACCGGTAAAGGCTCCAGCAGCAGGCTCACCTCTCCCCCGCAGCATTGGCGCCCGTATTTTGCCGGGGCTTTGTCGTTCAGCCGCAGGCTCATACCCTGCGGCTGGCTTTCGCCCTGCGCGAGCATCTCGCGGGCCCGTTCCATGGCCGCCATCTCCAGATTGCCGCCGCCGATGGTGCCGAAGATTTCGTCCTTTGCGATCACCATCTTCGCGCCGGCTTCACGCGGGGCATGGCCGCGCACGGCGGTGACGGTGACCAGCACCGCCGTGCGCCGCTCATTGCGCAGTGCCGTCACCGCTTCGATCCAGGACAGCATGGCTAGCGCACCTTTTCCTCGATCAGGCTCGGCTCGCGCACGGATTCAATGGCCCAGAACACCGCCTCCGGAGTGGCCGGAGAGGCCAGCTGAACCGAGCAGCCGGCCGGACCGAATTCGGCCACCGCCTGCCGCAGCGCCTCGCGCACCGAGAAGGCCAGCATCAGCGGTGGTTCGCCGACCGCCTTGGAACCGTACACCGCTCCTTCCTCATGGGCCTTGTCCAGCAGCGAAACGTTGAAGACCTCGGGCATCTCGGAAAAGCTGGGGATCTTGTAGGTGCTCGCGGCCTGGGTGGCCACTCGTCCACGCCCCGGACCATCCGAGGTATCCCAGCGCAGGTCTTCAAGGGTCAGCCACCCGGCGCCCTGCACGAAACCGCCTTCAATTTGCCCCAGATCCACCAGCGGCGAGAGCGAGTCGCCCACGTCATGCACGATGTCCACTCGGGCCAGAGTGTAGGACCCGTCAAAGCGGCTGACCTCCACCTCGCTGGCGGCTACCCCGTAGGCGAAGTACTTAAACGGGGTGCCAGACATCTGGCTCAAATCCCAGTGCAGACCCTCGGTCCGGTAGAACCCGGCTGCCGAGAGCTGGATGCGCTGGAAGTAGGCGTCCCGCACAATTTCTTCCCAGCTCAGCTCCTGGCTCTTGCCCAGGGCGGTGATCTTTCCGTTGCCGAAACGCACCTCATGCGCCGGAACGCCAAGCTTGCCGGCGGCGACCTGCGCCAGCCGGGCCTGGATCTGCTCGCAAGCGTCCTTCACGGCGCCGCCATTGATATCGCTGCCGGAGCTGGCGGCGGTGGCCGAGGTATTGGGCACCTTGTCTGTGCGAGTTGGCGCGATGCGCACCGTGGACAGCGGCACTCCCAAGGTGGTGGCCGCGACCTGCAGCATCTTGGTATGCAGCCCTTGGCCCATCTCGGTGCCGCCGTGGTTCACCAGCACCGAGCCGTCCTTGTAGACCAGCACCAGGGCGCCGCCCTGGTTGAAGGCGGTGAGGTTAAAGGAGATCCCGAACTTCACCGGGGTGAGTGCCAGGGCGCGTTTGGTGTTCTCATTGCGCGCGTTGAATTCGCTGATTTGCGCCTCGCGCTGGGTGATCTGGGCGGATTCCAGGACCTGCTGCCAGGCCGCGTCGAGCCGTTCGGGATGGCGCACCGGCTGGTAGTACGGGGTGTCCTGACCCTGCGCGTAGAAGTTGCGCCGGCGCAGCTCGCGGGCAGCGATCCCCAGCTTGGGGGCGACCCGGCCCAGGATGTCCTCCATCACCAGCATGCCCTGCGGCCCGCCAAAGCCGCGGAATGCGGTCTGTGAGGTCTTATGGCATTTGGCAATCCGTCCGCGCACCCGGATATTCGGGACCCAGTAGCCGTTGTCGATATGGCACATCGCACGGGTAAGCACCGGTTCGGACAGATCCAGGCTCCATCCGCCGTCCGCGGTGAGGCCGGCATCCAAGGCCAGGATCTTGCCCTGCGCGTCGAAGCCGATCTTCCAGGTCGCGTAGAACCCGTGGCGCTTGCCGGTCATGGTCATGTCCAGGGTGCGGTTCAAGCGAACCCGCACCGGACGCCCGGTGAGCACCGCGCCCAGCGCGGCGAGCGCCGCGTAGCCGTGCGGCTGCATTTCCTTGCCGCCGAACCCGCCGCCCATCCGCAATACCTGCACCGTCGCTTCATGGGCCGGGATGCCGAGCACATGGGAGACGATATCTTGGGTTTCGGTGGGGTGCTGGGTGGAGCAATGAATCAATATCTGGCCGGACTCGTCAACCAGGGCGAGCGAGTTCTGCGTCTCAAGATAAAAATGCTCCTGGCCGGAGAATTCGAAGTCCCCTTCAAAGACATGTGCCGCGTCGGCGAAGGCCCCGGAAATATCCCCCTTGTCGATGGTGGGCTTGATCCCGTGGAAGCTCTGGGCGGCAATGGCTTCCTTGATGGTGATCAGCGAGGCAAGCGGCTCGTAGTCCACCTTGACCGCCCCCGCCCCGGCCTTGGCGGCTTCCAGATCTTCGCCGAGCACCCAGGCCACCGGTTGGCCGTAGAACATCACCTCGTCGACCGGAATCATGGGTTCGTCGCGTTTGGCGCCCTGGTCGTTGACCCCCGGGATATCGGCGGCGGTAATCACCCGCACCACCCCGGGAATTGCGCTGGCGCCGCTGGTATCGAGGCCCAGGATCTTGGCGTGGGCTTCGGTGGACTGCACCGGGTAGGCGTGGAGTACCCCGGTGAGCCGTTGCGCCAGATCATCGGTGTAGCGCGCGCTGCCGGTGACGTGTTCGGCCGCGGATTCGTGGCGCTGGCGCTGGCCGACTACCGGCGATTCCGGGCGTTGTGAAAGCTGGCTCATGAGATCTGCTCCCCCTTTGCTGCGTTGGTGCGGGCGAGCTGTTCGGCGAAAAAACGCTCCAGCGAGGACTTCAGCATCGCCTTTCGATAGCTTGAGCTGGCCCGGTGGTCATCCATGGGGGTGCCCTCCTGCGCCATCTGCTCGGCGGCCGCATGGATGGTCGCCAAGCACCACTCTTTGCCTTCCAAGGCGGCTTCGGTGGCGGTAGCTCGCAGCGGAGTGGCGGCCACTCCGCCCAAGCCGATGCGGGCCTTGGTGATGTAGTTGTTTTCCACGCTCACCGCATAGCCGATGGCCACCGAAGAGATATCGTCAAAGCGTCGTTTGGAGATCTTCTGGAAGCTGGTCAGTGCCGCCAGCGGCAGCGGGATGCGGATCGCGGTGATCAGTTCCCCGGCGGCGCGCACGGTCTGCCGGTACCCGGTGAAGTACTGCGCCAAGGGCACGATGCGGCTGCCCGAGGCGCTGCCCAGCACGAGGTCCGCTTCCAGCGCCAGCAGCGCCGGCGGGGTATCCCCGATCGGCGAACCGGTGCCCAAATTGCCGCCGAGGGTGGCGCCATTTCGGATGAGCCGGGAGGCGAACTGCGGGAAGAGCTGGCCGAGCAACGGGATCTTGCCGGCCAGAAGACGTTCGAGTTCGCTCAGCGTGCAGGCGGCGCCGAGTTCGATATAGTCTTCGCCGAAGTGAATTTGGCGCAATTCGGCAAGCCGGTCGATGGCCAGCACCGAGCGGGCCCGCGCACCTTTGAGATTGACCTCGACACCCCAGTCGGTGCCTCCGGCCACGAGCAGGGTTTCGGGTTCCTCGGCCAGGATGCCAAAGGCCGCGTCCAGGCTGGCCGGGCGCCGGAAGCGACCGGTGCTTCCGGTGGGGGTGTCCACCCGCGTGATATCGGTGGACACCGCCGCCGGTGCGGCTTGCCCTCGCCGGGTGGCAAGCTCATCTTGTGCATCCGGTGCGCCCAAGGCATAGGCCGCGTCACGAATGGGTCGATACCCGGTGCAGCGGCACAAGTTGCCAGAGAGCGAATGCAGATCGAATCCATTGGGTCCGCACCGGTGCTCCTCGCCGTGCTCCGCGATGACTGCGGTATTGGCGATTCGCTCCGGGCGGTAGTATTCGGCGGCCATGGAGCAGGCGAATCCGGGGGTGCAATAACCGCACTGGGATCCGCCGCGATTGGCCATCTCCTCCTGCACCGGATGCAGGTTTTCCACGCTGCCCAGGCCTTCGGAAGTGATGACTTCCTGCCCGTCGAGCGATGCGGCCGGCAGCAGGCAGGCATTCAACGCCGTCCAGCGGGTCCCCTGCCTGTCGCTGCGGGCCACGAGGATCGAGCAGGCGCCGCATTCGCCCTCCGCGCATCCCTCCTTGCACCCGATGAGCCCTTCGCTACGCAGGAAATCCAGCGCGTTGGTATGCGGCGGGCCATCGAATTCACGGATGGTTCCGTTGACGGTTATTTGGCAGCTCGATTTTTCCGTTGTCTCGGCGGTCATGCCGCTGACACCTCCTGCACCTGAGAGCTCAGGTGCACTATGAATGATTTTGGATGGTTGACTAGTTTCCGCCGGGGCCCAGCCCCGGGGAAACACTCGATGAGCTGCGCGCGGAGGGCAGCCCTCCGCGCGCGGCGACGATTAGTCTCCGTGCGCGATCTGGCCCTTGGACCAGGCAACACAACCAGCCATGATTAGCCTCCAAATTTCGGATCATGGAAAATCAAGTTCATTCATTCTAAGTGAAGTGCATCACAGCAACTAATGTCAACTTTTATTCATCACCTGCTCAGCCAAGCAGGGTGGTGATCGGCCCGCGGGCGAAGTAGACCAAGAACCCGGCGGCAACCACCCACATCAACGGGTGAATCTTCTTGTAGCCGCCGGCCGCGGTATTCACCACGACCCATGCGATGAACCCGGCCCCGATGCCATTGGCGATGGAGTAGGTCAGCGGCATGGTGATCAGCGTCAGGAAGGCGGGCAGAGCCGAGGAGAATCGCTTGAAATTGATCTCGCGGATCTGCGCGCACATCATGGTGCCGACCAGCACCAGCGCCGCGGCGGCCACCTCGATGGGCACCACCGAGGTCAGCGGCGTGAAGAACATCGACCCCAGGAACAACGCCCCGGTGACCACGGAGGCCAAGCCGGTGCGCGCCCCTTCCCCGATGCCGGCGGCCGAATCCACATACACGGTATTCGAGGATGAGGACCCCATGCCGCCGGCGACCGCACCCAGGCCTTCCACCACAAATGCGGCCTTGAGCCTCGGGAAGGTGCCGTCCTTTTTCGCAAGGCCCGCATTTTTGGCCAGCCCGGTCATGGTTCCCATGGCGTCAAAGAAATTCGTGAACACCAGGGTGAAGACCAGCATCGTCGCCGCGAGCGCACCGATGCGGGAGAAGGAACCGAAGAGATCGAAGTCGCCGGCCAGCGACATGTCCGGCAGCGCGACCACCTGCCCCTGGAGCACCGGGATGTTCAGATGCCAGCCGTGCGGGTTATCCGCGCTGCCCGCACCGATCTTGAAAACCAGCTCCGCGGCGACGGCCAGCACGGTGGAGACCACGATGCCGATCAGGATCGCGCCTTGCACTCCACGGGCTACCAGCGCGCCCATGATCAGCAGCCCAATCACAAAGATCATCGTCGGGATCGACACGATCGATCCGCCATCTCCCAGCTGGACCGGAGGACCTGCGGGTGTGCGGGTGACAAAGCCGGAGTCCACGAACCCGATGAAGGTAATGAACAGGCCAATGCCCACCGTAATCGCGGCCTTCAGGTCCTTCGGGATCGCGCGGAAGATGGCGGTTCGAATGCCCGTCATTCCGAAGATCGCAATCAGCACGCCGTTGATCACCACCAGCCCCATGGCTTCGGCCCAGGTGACCTCCTGGATGACCGAGACCGCGAGGAAGGAGTTAATGCCCAAGCCGGCGGCCAGCCCAAAGGGCAGGTTGGCGATCACCCCGAACATGATGGTCATGACCCCGGCGGTCAGCCCGGTCATGGCCCCGACCTGCGCTGCCGGCAGCCAGGTTCCGGCGACATCCACCGGTGCGGCGTCGGCGCTGAATCCGCCGAGGATCAAGGGATTGAGAATGACGATGTAGGCCATCGTGAAGAACGTGACGATTCCACCGCGAAATTCCCGCGCGAGCGTGGAACCACGTTCGCTGATCCGGAAGTACGCATCAAGCAGATTGCGTGGACCGCCGGGGCGCGCCTGCAGACTACCCGGCTTGGCTGCATTGCCCGTTTTTTTCGGTTCGGCTTGCGGGCGACTTGTCATAGTCATGGCCCGGTCCCCTAATAGTCCGTCCGGGTCTCTAGCGAGTCCCATTCCTGGAAAGGCTTCAAATGCTCCTTGCTGGCGCTCTGGAAACAATCCACCGGCATCAGCGCGCGGCTGGAATTGGGTTCAAAGTATTCGTAGAACACCGCATCATCAAAGCCAGCGTCGGTGGCGTCGTGCCGGTTGGCGGCGAAGTAGACCTTGTCGATGCGCGCCCACAGCGAGGTGGCCAGGCACATCGGGCACGGCTCGCAGCTGCTGTAGAGCACGCATCCACTCAGGTCGAAGGTGCCCAGCGCGGCGGCCGCGTTGCGGATGGCCACCACCTCGGCATGGGCGGAGGGGTCGTTGTTCGCGGTGACGCGGTTGACTCCCTCGAAGATCTGCCCCGAGGCAGAGACAACAACGGCTCCGAAAGGACCTCCGTTGTTGCGGACATTGGTGGTGGCAATATCGATGGCCATCGAAAGATAGTCTTGGCCAGTGGTAGTAACGCTCATCGCGTGGCTCCTCATGCTTCGGACAAGCCAGCCGAACGGTCCCGTTTATCTCGGGCGCCGACCGTACTCATCTGCTGAAATAGATCAGTTGCACGCCCGGTAGATAGCGACCCAGAGGTGGGTGCCCGCCATAGACAGCTACGAGATTATCAACGGAATGTGACCTGCGCAACACTTTTTTGAAATAGCTTTTTCGCATCATGAACATTTTGCCCGCTCGGATTCCACCCCGTTTCGGCGCCGACAAGTGCCGATGGCCAGCAGCGGCGGAAGCTGGAGGAAGCAAAGAAATCGACAAAAACCTTGCGTCTCGGCCCGCCAGGGCAGGCGGTCCGATCGACGAAGCAAATGCGGCAGCTGCGCTGCCGGCCGACTTCCGAGGTCAAAGTGGGTCGAAGTGATGCGGGTCAACACGATCCAAGGTATTCTCGACTTCGAATCACTTGTCTCTTGCCGGCGCCCCTTTGGCGACATCGAATTTTCGCCGCGGACCATCGGCGGCCAGGCCTCAAGAATTCAATGTTGACCTACCACCTCGGTAGCTTCGCACATTGCGCGGATGCAGTCTTCCCATGTCAATAGCTTGAAGTCACCCAATCAGTAACTTTTCAGGAGGTGCACCGTGGCTCTGAACGTAGACCCCATCAAAGTGGCAGACGCGCGCGGCCGAGCATTGCGAGACCTGCGGATCTCGGTGACCGACCGGTGCAATTTCCGTTGCGTTTACTGCATGCCCAAGGAAGTCTTCGGCAAGGATTTCCAGTTCCGCGAACGCTCGGAACTGCTGAGCTTCGAAGAAATTGAACGGCTTGCGGGTATCGCGGTGTCCCTCGGCGTCAGCAAACTTCGCCTCACCGGCGGCGAGCCGCTGCTGCGGCGCGGAATCGAGGACCTGATTTCCCGGCTGGCGGCGCTGCGCACGCCGGAAGGAAAACCGGTAGATCTCGCGATGACCACCAACGGGTCGGCCTTGGCCATCAAGGCGGCCGCGCTCAAAGAGGCCGGGCTGAACCGTGTGACGGTATCCCTCGACTCGCTGGACAACGAGCGCTTCCAAGCCATCAACGACGTCAAGTTCCCGGTCGACAAGGTTCTTGCCGCCATCGACGCGGCGGCACTAGCCGGCCTCGGCCCGGTGAAGATCAATACCGTGCTCAAGCGCGGAGTCAACGACGACGAAATCCTCGACCTCGCCGAGCACTTCCGCGGCACCGGGCATGTGCTGCGATTCATTGAATACATGGACGTCGGAGCCTCCAACCAGTGGCAGCTGGAAGAGGTTGTGCCCTCCGCCGAGGTGATCGAGCGGATCTCCGCCCGGCACCGGCTCGAACCCGCCGCGCCAACGCAAATGGGAGAGACCGCCAAACGCTGGAAGTACGCCGACGGGTCGGGTGAAATCGGCGTCATTTCCTCGGTCACCGGCGCCTTTTGCGGCGATTGCACGCGGGCCAGGGTCTCGGCCGAAGGCCGGCTGTACACCTGCCTCTTCGCCTCCGAAGGCACGGACCTGCGCGCCTTGCTGCGCTCGGATGCCACCGACCGGGACATCGCCTTGGCGCTCGGCGGGCTGTGGAGCAAACGCGATGACAACTATTCGGAGCTGCGCGCGGCCTTGGAGCCTGGGGACCGCAAACGCATCGAGATGTCGTATATCGGCGGGTAACTCCGTCGGTGCACCGCCTGAGACTCTCAGAAATATGAGCTGCCACTAGGCACAACACCGCTGATTTCGAACAAGTTACGTGGACCTATCGCCGCTGAGGCAAGCGCCGTGAATTTAAATTCCCTTGGGTGCAACACCGAGCGCACCTAGGCGAAATACCCCTCTGGAAAGCTGAAAGCACCAGCCAGCAGCGAGAGGGAACGATTCGCGTGAGTATCAAGATAGAGTCAGAACCCCAGATGGGTCGCGGTGTCGCTACAGCCGACGCGTCGCTTCAGTTGTCCAAGGGACGCTGGATCAACAACTGGGACGCCGAAGACCCCGCATTCTGGAATAGCGTGGGCCAGAAAACCGCGGCAATCAACCTGCGCTGGTCGATCTTCGCCGAATTCCTCGGCTTCGTGGTGTGGCAGTTATTCGCCATCGTCGCGGTGTACCTGCCGGCGGCCGGTTTCGAATACAGCACCTCCCAGCTCTTCTGGCTGATCTCCATGCCAAGCCTCGTCGGTGCCACCCTGCGCATTCCCTATACGTTCATGGTGGCCCGTTTCGGCGGACGCAACTGGACCGTCGTCTCGGCCTTGCTGCTGCTGATCCCGGCCGGCGGCCTGGCCCTTGCCGTCGCAAATACCGACACCCCGTTCTGGGTCATGCTTTCGCTGGCAGGCCTGGCGGGGTTCGGCGGCGGCAACTTCGCTTCCTCGATGGCCAATATCACCTACTTCTACCCTGCGGCGCAAAAGGGTTGGGCCTTGGGCCTGAACGCCGCCGGCGGCAACCTCGGGGCGGCGGTAGCCCAGCTGCTGGTCCCGGTAGCCATCACCGTATTCGCTGCAGGCTCCCTGCAGCTGCCGATGGCCGGCATCGTCTGGATCCCGTTCATCCTGCTCGCCGCCTTCGGCGCCCTGCGCAATATGCATAACCTGTCCAATGCGCGCTCGGATCTGCGCGGAGCCCTGGCCTGCCTGCGCGAACCGCATCTGTGGATCATCTCGTCCCTGTATATCGGCACCTTTGGTTCGTTCATTGGCTTCTCCGCGGTATTCCCGAAGCTGATCGCCGATACGTTCACCGAATATTCCGGCTTCGCGCTGGGCACCGCCACGATTACCCTGGCTTTCCTCGGCCCGCTGGTCGGTTCCCTGGCCCGCCCCTACGGCGGCAAGCTCGCCGACCGCTTCGGCGGCGCGCGCATCACGCTGGCTTCATTGTCGCTGATGGCGCTGATCACCGTGGGGCTGGTCCTCACCTTGTCGGCTTCGAACTTCTGGGTGTTCCTGGGACTCTTCCTGGTACTGTTCACCGCCAGCGGCGTGGGCAATGGCTCGACCTACCGAATGATCCCGGCCGTCTTCGCCCTGCGGGCGGATATCGGCAAGGACAGCGTCGGAGCGGCCCGCAAATCCGCGGCCGCCCTGGGCCTGATCTCGGCCATTGGCGCCTACGGCGGGTTCCTGGTCCCGCAGGCCCTGGGGCTTTCGGTCTCCAGAGCCGGATCCTACCTCCCGGCATTCTGCGTCTTCGTCGGGCTGTACCTGCTGCTGATGGCAGTGACCTGGTTCTGCTACGTACGCCGCGGCACCATCTTTGCACAGCAAGGAATCTAGATGGCCTCCCGCACCGATACGCACTGCCCCTACTGCGCCTTGCAATGCGGCATCACCCTGGAATCTGCCGCCACCGCGCAGGCAGCCGAACCGGTGAAGCTGAAGGGGCGGAACTTCGAAACCAACGGCGGGGCGCTGTGCCGCAAGGGCCATAGCGCCGCCCGGTTGCTGGGCCACCCCGACCGGGTGACCCAGCCGCTGCTGCGCCAGTCAGATGGCTCCTATGCGCCCATTCGGTGGGAAGAGGCACTGGATTTGATTGCCGAACGCGCCGCCGCCATCCGGGCCGCGCACGGCGCGGATGCGGTGGCGGTATTCGGCGCCGGCGGATTGACCAATGAGAAGGGTTACCAGCTGGGCAAGTTCGCCCGGTTGGCGCTGGGCACCTCGCGCATCGACTACAACGGCAGGTTCTGCATGTCCTCGGCCGCCATGGCCGGCAACCGCAGCTTCGGCTTGGACCGGGGGTTGCCATTCCCGCTGGCCGACCTCGACGGGGCCGGGATGATCCTGTTGCTCGGCTCCAATGTTGCGGACACCATGCCGCCGTTCGTCCGCCATCTGGAGGGTGCCCGGAGCAGCGGGGGGCTGATCGTGGTGGATCCGCGCCGCTCGGCCACCGCCGAGCTCTCGGCCGACGGGGCCGGATGGCATCTGCAGCCCACCCCCGCCACCGATCTGCAGCTGCTGCTGGGCCTGTCCCATGTGCTGCTCGCCGAATCGCTGGCGGACGAACGGTATCTCGAAGACCGGACCAACGGGTTGGCGCAGCTGCGCAGCTCCCTGGCCGCGTGGTGGCCCGAACGCGTCGAGAAGGCTACCGGCGTTCCGGCCACCGAGATCCGCCGCACCGCTCGCGCGCTGGCCGACGCCGCAAGCAGCGCAAAAAACGAGGGCCGCCCGGTCTACATCCTCACCGGCCGCGGGGTGGAACAACATGCCAACGGCACCGACACGACCACCGCAGCCATCAATCTGGCGTTGCTGCTGGGCCTGCCCGGCAGCAACGCCGGGGGCTTCGGCACCATCACCGGACAGGGCAACGGACAGGGCGGGCGCGAGCACGGGCAAAAGTGCGATCAACTGCCCGGCTACCGCAAGATCACCGACCCGGAACACCGCAGGCATGTGGCCAAGGTCTGGGGCGTTGACCCGGAGATCATTCCCGGTCCCGGAATTCCCGCCGCCGAGCTGCTGCACACCTTGGGCACCGAGCAGGGCTCGCGCATGCTTTTGGTCCACGGTTCCAACCCGGCCGTTTCCTCCCCGGATGCCTCGCGGGTTATCGAGGGGTTGCGCCGGCTGGACTTCCTGGTGGTCTGCGATTTCTTCCTTTCCGAAACGGCATCCGAGGCGCATCTGGTGCTCCCGGTGCTGCAGTGGGCCGAAGAGGAAGGAACCATGACCAACTTGGAGGGGCGGGTGCTGCGCCGCCGGGCCGCCCTGGACGCACCAGGCCAGGCACGCAGCGAACTGTGGATTCTGGCCGGACTCGCCAAGCGTCTGGACTCCCCCGGCCATTTCTCCACCGACGCCCGCGAGGTCTTCGAGGAGCTTCGCCGCGCCTCAGCCGGAGGGCTGGCGGACTACTCGGGCGTGGACTGGGATGACCTCGATGCGGGGGCTGCCATCTATTGGCCCTGCCCTGCCGCAGCAACAATTTCCCGGGAGCCGGGGGTCCGTTCGGGTACGCCGAGGCTCTTCCTGGAACGTTTTGCCCATCCCGATGGCAAGGCGAAGCTCGTCGCGGTCTATCCAGCGGCCACTGCGCCACAGGACTCCCGGCCCGGCGCAATATCACTAGTCACCGGCCGGTTGCTGGAACACTACCAGTCCGGTGCGCAAACCCGCCGTGTGGCCGAGCTGCAGGCGGCGGCCCCGGACGCCAGACTGGAAATCCATCCGGCCACCGCGCTGCGCCACGGCATCACCGACGGCCAGCGGGTGAAGGTGGGCAGCGGCCAAGGCGACATGGTCGCACGCGCCACGCTGACCACCAAGATTCGCCTGGACACCGTCTTCCTTCCCTTCCATTTTCCCGGCAAGAATAACGCGAACATCCTGACTCCCGCGGTCGTCGATCCGCTCAGCGCCATGCCCGAGTTCAAGCATGTCCCCGTCTCGCTATGCCCCTTAGGAGAAGAGTCTTGAGTTTGCAGACCAAGGAACGCATTGTCATCATCGGTTTCGGCCCGGTGGCTGCCTCCCTCGTTGAGGGACTGCTGCCCGCAGTGACCGCCGGAACCATAGAGCTGATCGTGGTGTCATCCGAAAAGCACCTGGCCTACAACCGCGTGCTGCTCGCGGAGCTCGCCGTCGGCGCCACCCGCGCCGAGCACCTGGGCATGGTCGATGAAACCCGCTTGCGCAATGCCGGGGTTGTCCTGCAATTGGGCCGCACCGTGAAGCGCGTAGACCGTTCCCGCCGCCAGGTCCTGCTCGAAGACGCCGGTCCGCTGAGCTACGACCGGTTGGTCTTCGCCACCGGCGCCCGGCCAACGATCCCCGCACTGAACGGGTTGAACTTCGACCCGCGTTCCGAGGCCAGACTCCCCCAGGGTGTGTTCGCACTGCGCACCCTGGAAGACGCGATGAACCTCAACAAGGTTCTGCAGGGCAACGGCCGGGTGCTGGTGCTCGGCGGCGGAGTCCTGGGCATCGAAGCGGCGCTGGCCATGGCCGAAGCCGGGCATCGGCCGGTGCTGATCCACCACGGGCCGGCCCCCTTGGGAAGGGTGGTGGATGCCGACGGCGGCACATTGCTGATCCGCAGCCTGCGCGCCGCCGGTGTCGAGGTGATCTCCGAGGCTCGCGCCACCGGAATCCAGAAGGATGAAACCGGATTCACCGGACTGGTCACGCAAACCCACGGCGTCATCGAAGGAGCAGCCCTGGTGCTGTCCACCGGAGTGCGTGCGCGCACCGAGCTGGCCTCCAGCTGCGGGCTAGCGGTCAACCGCGGAATCAAGACCAACGAATATCTCGCCGCGGACATCGAACATCGCATCTTCGCCATCGGCGACTGCGCCGAGGTCGCCGGCCAAGCGCCGGTGGGCCTGCTCGCCCCTGGTTGGGCCCAAGCAGGCTGGTTGGCCCAATATATGCTCAGCACCCCGGCTCCGGGACCGGCCGATCCAAGCCTGCACGATCCGATCAGCCTCGCACCTCCGTCCCTGGAATCCTCGGATGTCCTGATGCTCAAGGGCCAAGGACTTGAAGTGGCCGCGGGCGGAGACATCTCCGCCGGGCTTTGGGACGAGTCCGGCAGCCAGGTCACCGTCTTCGCCGATCCGGCAGAGGGCAAGTACCTGAAAATGGTGTCGCAGGCAGGGGTTCTCACCGGATTCCTCGCCATGGGGCTGCCGCGAACCAGCGCGGAATTGGTGCTCAGCTACGAACGCGGCAGCACGCTGCCCGCGGACCGTTCGACGCTGCTGCGGCTTGATGATCCCGGAATGCTGGAACCTGCGGGGGCACCGGGACCGGATGACCAGCTCTGCCGTTGCTCCGGAGCCACCCACGGCCAGGTGGCCCATGCGGTGGAGGCAGGGTGCGCCACGGTGGCCGAAGTGGGCGAGTCCTGCCGGGCAGGCACCGGTTGCGGCGGCTGCCGCGCGGTGATCGAAGCGCTGCTCAAGACGCCAGTTCCGGCGTGAAGACCGCCTGATCCGAAACCGGATACCGGCTGAGCGGTTGAAAGATCCCTTGCCTTCGCCGACGAGCTTGGGTGGGCCTCGCGAAATCCGTCAGTCGAATTTGATCTCGCATCACTACAGCGTGGAAACTTCTCGAAGTTTCCGAGCAATCTTCTGCCAGTTATTCAATTGCCCCTTGTCCAACGGCTCTTCCGGACTCGTTGCCCAGGTGGAAATGTCCGTACTGTCAATGGACTGCGCAAGGTAGCAAATGACTTGCCGCTTAGATTCGGTGGACATTTCTGCACCTATGTATTCGGCATTCTCTACATCGGCGATCTCAGTGAGGTATGCCTGTGCGAACCAACCACCGGCCTCTGCGCCCGGCTAGCCAAGGTCATTAACTTCTTCTGACGCGGCCATGCCCAATTTAGGACAGAACAGTCAGGCGTATGCCTAATAAGTTTTGCTGCATGCCTAAAGAACAAGCGACTCATCCCAATAGTGAGGTCAGTGATCGTTTCTATTCCTCGGAACGCTGCCGGCTCTCCAATACTACATAAGATGTAAATTCCAACTACCTATGACGTAATTATGTTCTCAAATCTGTTGCGCTAGGACGATTCTTTGATTATCAAAATTCTGTTTGATAAATTGGTCGCAGTTAATTTCAGCTTCTCACCCTAGATAAGGCAAATTATGGGAAAACGACTGGTTACTGCAGGAATTGCGGGTGCAGTAGTTTCTGCACTTCTTTTCCCCTCTGTCGCGTACGCTGCAGAAAACCCTTCCGAGCAAGTTGCAAAAGCGGTTAAAGCAGCCACCCCTGACGAGCTGCCTGCGCCGGAAACAGATGCACAAGTACTACGTGATGAAATCACCCTGAGTTCTGACACCTCAGGTGACTCTTTGTCGATTCCTCTCATGCGAGATGAGCTCATCGAGATCCAGACGGACAGTGCCGAAGGTACAGAATCTTCGATCGGCATCTCTCTACCTCAGCAAGCCGGTGTGTCGAAGCGCGGAAAGACGCTCAACTCAGGAACGGCTGTATTCGGCGGAGACGGGGTTGATGTCGTAGTGGAGCCAATTGAAGCGAGTTCAGTGCGAATCAACACAGTGCTGAGCGCTAAGGAAAGCCCACACGAGTTCACTTATAAGCTGGATCTACCTATACAGGCGAAGCTCGAGCTGCAAGAAGACGGTGCGATCGCCGTGATCGATGAGGGCGTATTCATCGGCGGTGTAGCTGTTCCCTGGGCCCGGGATGCTTCTGGTCGCGAAATCTCCACACGGTACATAATTGATGGGCATTCGTTCACACAAATCGTCGACCGGAATGAATCAGTAGTCTACCCGGTTGTAGCTGATCCATGGGTCGGCAAGGCTTTGATCGCAAAGACTTCCTGGACGGCCTATAACAAGAAGTACAAGGGCTACACTTTGGAGGTTTACCCGACGCAGTGGGGCAGAGCCAACGTTTGGCTTTTGTTCGGACCTGCCTTGTACGGATCAATTCGTAAGGCGTTCTATTATGAGATGAACTCGAAAACCCCTGGTACTCGTGAAGAAACTGCGTCGATGCGAGATCAGCTGTACTGCCATATTGACGCGGTTCGTCTTAGGGACCCGCTCAAAAAGAGTTGGAATCTGGATACTTGGCGTCCGAAAGTGAGCTACGCACGGATGCTTCGGGCTCTGTGCAACCCTTTATAGAAAGTAAGTAACATGCGTAAAAGTCAGCGAAATGTGTGGGGCCTAATTATTGGTTCCTTGCTTTTGATCATCGGGGTCGTTCTATTCACTTGGTATAACATGGCAGTTCTCACCCCAGCCGAGATCCAACGGCTAGAGGCTGGCGGCAGTGGAGAAAACACTGCTTTTGAGAGCTTCGCGCTTTGGGGATCGCCAGTGCTCGCTCTCGCTGGTGCGGCCATCATAGCCATGGCGTGGATGGTTAAGCGAAAGAACAGAGCCGCGAGTTCTAACCCGCAGTGATGAAAGAAGGCCAGTACCGAATCGGTACTGGCCTTTCTGATCGGAGAGCTACTTGACACCCTTGTACTGGGTGTTGTCGACGCCATCGCTGATGGTTAGCTTGGATCGCTGATTCTTGATGTGGATATTAATCGCTTCTGGTCGCTGAGGACTTGGCTGCAAACGTTCGGCGGCTCGGTCGTCGTAGTGATTATTTGGGGTTGCTCATGTTTCGCCGCCGAGCGCACTGACCGCACCCGAAGACCACAAGAACGAACACGTAATGTCACCAAGGAGCCCATCACGCCGGTTATCGATGCCAACAACCATCACATCTCAGATGGAAAGTTCGCACACAAACCTTCACGAGAAACCGGCCTCGGAATTTTTCAAGTCAAACGGTACCAACACGAGTTTAATTAGCTCTCAAGCAGCCTGAGCTAGCCGGTCCTGCGGGTTGTTGATCCATGCAGCTTCCGGCAGCGCGAGGAGTCTCGGATCATTAGAGGTACTAAACCGTTCAGGATGCCTTGCACGAGCCGCAGCCAGGGCCTGCGAACGCTTCGCAGCCACCGCGTCAGCCAGCCCGTAGTGAACGTTTGCAGGCGTATGCAGACCAATACCCGAATGCTGATGAGCATGGTTGTACCACTGAACGAATTCGTTCCTGAACTCCCTTGCACCCCCTAGCGATGCGAACCGTTCGGGGAACGTAGGCCCATACTTCATGGTCTTGAAAAGCGACTCTGAGTTATCCCGAATTCGGGATAACTCAGAGTCGTGGTTTAAGACTTTGAAGTATATGCCGGTATTTCCTGAGCGGTTCGGTTCCTTGGAGCACGCCAGGGATTTTATGGGCCGGTTTGTTC
Source organism: Glutamicibacter sp. AOP12-B1-11 (assembly GCF_052379245.1). NCBI lineage: Bacteria > Bacillati > Actinomycetota > Actinomycetes > Micrococcales > Micrococcaceae > Glutamicibacter > Glutamicibacter sp. AOP12-B1-11. The sequence goes on from NZ_JBQSYL010000017.1 coordinate 23,655, forward strand.
ATGCGTATAACACTGAGCATCGCCAATCAGGATTGGGTTTTCATACTCCTGCCGACGTGCATTTCGGGATGACTGGGCACGTGGATGACCAACGCCTAGCGGCGTTGGAAAAGGCATGGGCGGAGCATCCTGAACGGTTTGGAAAGAACCGGCTCCCGAAGAAAATGTTGCTGCCTGAAGCGGCTTGGATTAACGAACCGATCAAGCAGGAAGAAGGAGAAAAGATGTTGGCCTAAGACTTAGTGGTCTCACTTGACTTGAAAATTTCCGGCGCGAGATTAGCACTCGACAAAGACTGATACCAACGAGAAATGAACTCAGCGTAAGGTTTCGAATCTTTCATGAAACCGCCGCCGAATAGCAGCGGCCTAACACGCTCCGGTGTTAATCCTTGAGCTGCGCGAACGGCCGCAACGATGTCACCGCGGTCAACCAGTTTGGCAAGATCTTCACTCATTCGCTCCACCTGCATTCGATGCGGTCACGAGGTGGTGAGGCTTTCCCTTCGCGGTGGTTTCACCATGAAGGTCCGCTTCCTTAGCTTTGCTTATACCGCCAAGCTTAGTCCGCCTTGCTGCGACTCGATAAGTACGCGCATCGAAGGCAAAGACCCTCTGAAAGTTTCCACCATCTTGGACAGCGACTTGCACAGGCGGCAGCGAACCGACCGTGGCGCATCGAGGCTACAGCGCAGATTGCCGGATCGAACGTCCACAGAACCAAAGGATCGAGTTCCCCGAACCGACGTGATCCGAGCTGGCCACTAGCGCGGATTCCCCGGGCCGCAGGAGGGCTCTGCGCCTTCGGATTGATTCGCTGAATGCTCCAAGCTCAGGGGCACTGCTACTAGATGGAGCTTTAAAAGCCGTTGCCGAGGTCAGTTTCCTGACCTCGGCAACGGCTTGCCGGCGGCTATGCCGCCTTCTCCATTATCGGTGTGGCAGTTGCTATCCCCGATTCCGGGACAGTCTCGAGCCAGCCCTGCCAAGCTGCGTGTTCAATACTGGCTGAAGCTTCCGTGTTGCCGCTCATCGCTGTGCTCCCGTCCACAGCTGGCCTTCGTGTTCGACCAGGTGATACACCGGAAGCGGCGTCTCCTCGGCGCTGAGGCACTGTCCGGAATCCAATCGATAGATTTCCTTGTGCAGCGGGCAGGCGACCGTCGGCACGCGCTGGCCGTCAATGATGGTATCGCCGAGAATCCCGCGAGCCATCACCTTCGCGCCGCTGTTCGGGCAGTGATGCGAGGCCGCGAAGAAGTCCCCGGATTCGGTGCGGAACAACGCGATTTGCCGGCCATCGAGCAGGGCGCTTTCTCCCCACCCTGGTTCCAGGTCCTCCGGTCGGCAGACCGACGCGAGGTTGGTTGGAATGTCTAATACATACTCTTCGACTACAGCGCTCATCACTGCGCTCCTTTCAACTGGGTGCCTTCGATAGTTCGAGCTTAGAACTCCAATGTTTCGCGCCGTGCGTACTGCTGTTCCGCCTCGGTAAAGCCTGCTTCACCGCGTAGCGCAACCAAGGTGAGCCCCCGATCCCTCCCGGAATATCAAGGATCTTTACGCGACTCTTCGAGGAAACGCCGTGCGGAGCACCAGTTTTGATTCCAACATATTTCGCGCTTCTCACCGGCTATTTTTTGGGTGGTGGAGAAAATTGTGGCCCCCGAAACATAAGGGTAATTGCGGCGCAAAACTAACTTTCTAAGCTGGGATCATTCACCAACGAGCACTGATCTTTTCGAGCGAAAGTCGAGTTTCATCATGGGCACAGCACATGGATCCCGCCGCATTGTGGTGGTTGGCGGTGGCCCCGCCGCGCACCGCTTCACGCAGGCCATTTCAAACCGCGAGCCAAGCGACCTGCACATCACCGTGCTCACCGAAGAAACACACATTCCCTACGACCGGGTGGCCCTCTCCCAGGCATTGACCAACCCCGGAGTCGACCTGACCCTCGGTGAGGTTGAGCTTTGGGAACGCGCTCATGTCACCCTCGAAACCGGTGCAGCGGTCACCGAGCTGGACAGCATCAAGCAAACCGTGCGCACCGCCGACGGGCGCAGCTTCGAGTACGACCAGCTGGTCCTGGCCACCGGTTCGAATGCCGCCACTCTCCCGATTCCGGGAGCCGAGCACACCCACGTCTACCGCACCCTGGAGGACGTCTGGGCCATTGCCGAGCAGGTCCGCGAGCTCACCGAATCCCTGGGCCGCGCCCCGGTGGTGGCCACCATCGGTGGCGGCCTGCTCGGCCTGGAGGCCGCAGCCGGCGCGCAGGCGCTGGGCGCCGAAGCGGTGGTGATCGACGGCGGCAAATGGCTGATGGGCACCCAGCTCGATGAGGGCGCCGGCCAGGCCATGGGGCGGCTCATCGCAGAGACCGGATTCACCGTGCACGGCGGGGTGTTCCCCAGCCAAATTCTCACCGATGCCGAGACCGGACTGGTCTGCGGGGTGCTGATGGCCGACGAGCGCACCATCGAGGCTGATATGGTCATCGTGTCCATCGGGGTGCGTCCGCGCGATGAAATCGCCCGCAACTACAACGCGGCGCTGGACTCTTCGGAAAGCAGCCTGCCGCGCTTCGGCCTGGGCCCGCGCGGCGGCATCGAGATCGACGCCGGCTGCGCCACCGCGATCCCGAACGTCTACGCCATCGGCGAGGTCGCCAACTTCGAAGGGCTGTGCATCGGCCTGGTGGCGCCGGCCAACGCCATGGCCGAGGTCGTGGCCGATAGGCTGCAGGGCGGAACCGCCGAGTTCACCGGCTTCGATACCGCCACCAAGCTCAAGCTCTCCGGGGTGGACGTGGCAAGCTTCGGCGACGGGTTCGCCCGCACCGAAGGCGCGCTGGAGGTCGTTTATGCGGATGCTCCGCGCGGGCTCTACCAGAAGATCGTGGTCTCCGCCGATGCCAAGGTGCTGCTCGGCGGCATTTTCGTCGGCGACGCCACCCCGTACCAGTCGCTGCGTCCGCTGCTGGGCCGCGAGCTGCCGGGCGAGGCCGGAGCCTACCTCAGCGCGCTGGGCGGCGAGGCGCCGCAGGGCGAACTGCCCGATGAAGCGGTACTCTGCTCCTGCAACAATGTCAGCGCCGGGTCGATCCGCGACGCCGTGGGAGGCTGCGGAAGCTGCGAAGGCAACGATCCGGTCACCAAGCTTTCCGAGCTCAAGGGCTGCACGCGGGCCGGTACCCAGTGCGGTTCCTGCGTGCCGATGCTCAAGAAGCTGATGGAAGCCGAAATGCTCAAGAACGGCGCCGAGGTCTCCGCGGCCATGTGCGAGCACTTCGAATTCTCCCGCGCCCAGCTCTTCGAGGCCGTGCGCCTGGCCGGGCTGACCAGCTACCCGCAGATCATGGAGCGCTTCGGCCAAGGAGCGGGCTGCGACATCTGCAAGCCGGTCATCGCCTCGGTGCTCGCTTCCCAGACCTCGGGCCACCCGATGGAAGCGGGACTGGCCGGCGCGCAGGACACCAACGACCGGGTGATGGCCAATATGCAGAAGGACGGCACCTACTCGGTGGTCCCGCGCATCCCGGGCGGGGAAATCACCCCTGAAAAGCTCGGCGTGATCGCCTCCGTCGCGGCGAAGTACAACCTGTACACCAAGCTCACCGGCGGGCTGCGCATCGACATGTTCGGCGCCCGGCTGGAGCAGCTGCCGGAGATCTGGAAGGAGCTGGTGGACGCGGGATTCGAATCCGGCCAGGCCTACGGCAAGTCGCTGCGCAATGTGAAAACCTGCGTCGGCTCCTCCTGGTGCCGCTACGGCATGCTGGACTCGGTGACCATGGGCATCGAAATGGAGCTGCGCTACCGTGGGCTGCGCGCCCCGCACAAGTTCAAGATGGGCGTTTCGGGCTGTGCGCGTGAATGCGCCGAGGCCAGGGCCAAGGACGTCGGAGTGATCGCCACCGCCGAGGGCTGGAACCTGTATGTGGGCGGCAACGGCGGAGCGAACCCCGCCCACGCCCAGCTGCTAGCCGGTGGACTCGACGATGCCACGCTGCTGCGCTACATCGACCGCTACCTGATGTACTACATCCGCACCGCGGACCGGCTGCAGCGCACCGCGCATTGGATGCAGGATCTGGACGGCGGCATCGAGCACGTCAAGGCCGTGGTGGTTGAGGACTCCCTCGGCCTGGGCGCGGAGCTTGAAGCCGCGATGGAAACGCATGTGGGCAACTACCAGGACGAATGGGCGGCCACGCTCGCGGATCCGGAGAAGCTGCGCCGCTTCCGCTCCTTCGTCAACGCCCCGGACCAGAAGGACGAGGAGCTGCGCTACGTCCCCGAGCGCGGGCAGCACCGCCCGGCCGAGCCGGTGCGCCTCGGTGCCACGATCGGCATCGGGGCACCGAGCTAGGCTGCTACCAGCGCGGGTGGATCTGCGCGCGCAGCTTCGTGTCGTACAGTTCGCGCACCGCGGCGTTGAAACCCGCAGAGAGCTGCAGCGACCCGGCGGCGGCATTGGCCCGGGCCTGGTCCGCATTGCGGGCCCCGGGGATGATGGAGCTGATGCCTTCTTGGGCGGCCAGCCAAGCCAGGGCTACCTGGGCGCTGGTCGCCTGCGGCGCCTCGGCGGCGGCCAGCTGCGCGAACTGCTCGGCGGCTTGCAGCCCGGTGGCGTAGTCGACCCCGGAGACGGTCTCGCCCACGTCAAAGGCCGAGCCGTCGCGGTTGAAGTTGCGGTGGTCATCGGCGGCGAACTTCGTCTGCGGCGTGTAGCGGTTGGTCAGCAGCCCGCTGGCCAGCGGGACGCGGGCAATGATGCCGACTCCTGCTTTGCGGGCCGCGGGCAGCACCTGCTCCAGCGGTTTGTGCCTGAAGGCATTAACGATGATCTGCACGGTGGCGATATTCGGACGGGCGATAGCGCTCAACGCTTCATCAACTGTCTCCACCGAGACCCCGTAGGAGCGCATCCGCCCCTCGGCCACCATGGTGTCCAGCGCATCGTAGACCGCATCGGTGGAGTACACCGGCGTAGGCGGGCAATGCAGCTGCACCAGGTCGAGGGTGTCCACCCCCAGGTTGGCGCGGGAACGATCGTTCCACGCGCGGAAGGCTTCCAGGTTATAGGCTTCGGGCACCTGCTCCACGCGGCGGCCCATCTTCGTGGCCACCGTGACTTCGGCCTGCGGGTTGGCCCGCAGCCAGCGGCCGATGAGCTGCTCGCTGCGTCCGTCCCCGTAGACATCTGCGGTGTCGAAGAAGCTGACGCCCTCGGCGTAGGCGGCGTCGAGCACCGACTGAGCTTCAGCTTCGTCCACCGCTCCCCAGTCGGCGCCCAGCTGCCAGGTGCCCAGGCCAATGACGGAAACGGTGCGGTTGGTGCGTCCAAGAAGTCGTTGTTGCATGTACCCGAGCTTACGTGGAACGACTCGCCAAATCGCACCATTTCCACACGCCATGAAGCGATTCGTTGGATGGATACGCAATCAGCAAGAAAATTTTCACCGCATCCGGAGCAATCGGTCCGCCCTTAGCCGTTGGCCTGGATGACATAGAACTCGGCACCGGTGGGATCCGCGATGACCGCGAGCCTGCCGAAGTCCGAATCCATGGCCGGGCTGACTTCCGCGCCGCCGGCGGCAATGGCCTCGGCCACCGTTTGATCGGTGTCCTCCACCGCAAAATACACCTTCCAACCGGCGAGCTTCGGGTCCTCGAAATGCGCGATGTCCATCACGCCGGCCTTTGCATCTCTTCCGGCGCCGAGCGTCTGATAGCGGAACTCGTCGCTGTCGCTCATCACCTCCAGATCCCAATCCAGCGCTTCGCGATAGAACTTTGTTGAGGTTTCGAATTTGGTGGTGTGCAGCTCATGCCACACCGGGGTGCCTTGCTCCCCCATCTTCTGATAGCCGGGATGGCCGCCGGCCTGCCAGAGTCCCACTCCGAGGCCCGAGGGGTCGCCAATCATCGCCATTTTCCCCTGTTCGGGCACTTCCATAGGCGGCATGTAGACATGCCCCTGATGCGCTTGGACTTGGTCTACCGCCGCGTCGATGTCCGCAACACGCAGGTAAGTGCTCCATACGTCCGGGAAGCCATTGTCCGGATCGTTTTTCATAAGCCCCGCGACAGGGAGCCCGTCGATGGCGGCCGTGGTGTAGCCACCGTAGGTTTCCTCATCCCCCACGACATAGCTCCATCCAAAGAGTTGCGAATAGAAGGTTTTGGCAGCCTCGATGTCCTTGGTCAATAAATCGATCCAACACGGAGATCCCGGTGGAAATTCTGGCGTCGACATGGTGCTCCCTTAGATTGCGAGTTGTCAGTGATGACACGCTGAGTCTAAAACGACCGTGCAGTCTATTCAATGGCTACGACCAGCAGAGCTCAAGACCTCTCTAAGAAAGTGGAAAACGTAAAATGAAACGTAGTACCTTGATTTGACACGAAGTTCCACTAGGCTTGTAGAGTGATCCACCTCACTAAGTTTTAGCTGTTGATCCTAGGAGCCCTGCGTGATGCGTTCGAACTCAAACCTGACCATGTCGGTGGCGGCCATCTTGGCCGAAAGCGCCGCGCGCTATGGCGATCAGAACGCGATCACCATGAGCGGCCAAAGCACCACTTACAGCCAGCTTTGGGATGAGACCCGCGCCTATGCTGGAGCCTTGCGCGATCTCGGAATCCAACAGGAAGACCGCGTGGCGGTGCTCATTCCCAATGTCACCGACTTCGCCCGGGTGTACTACGCGATCCTTTCCTTGGGAGCTATTGCAGTGCCCATCCACGCGTTGCTGAAGAAGCAGGAGATCGCCTACGTACTCGAAGATTCCGCGGCCAAGCTGCTGATTTGTGCCGCTCCCCTGCTAGGCGAAGGCGCAGCTGGAGCCGAACTGGCCGGCGCCAAAGTCCTCAGCGTCTTGGCACCGCCGGAGTTGGAAACCGACCGCTTGGAAGACCGCGCGGCGAGCGCGGATCCCATCAGGACCTATGAGCCACAGCATCCGGAGAATATCGCCACGATCCTCTACACCTCCGGTACCACCGGCACGCCCAAGGGCGCCCTCGGCACCCATCTAGCGTTAATCGAACAGACCAGCACATTGTTGTTGGAAACCATCGATATGCGCCCCGGCGATAAGCTCTTCGGCGGCTTGCCGCTGTTCCATACCTTCGGCCAAACGGCCGTGCTCAACACCGGATTCCGCGCCGGTGCCGAACTCGTATTGCTTCCGAAATTCACCGCGAAAGATGCCCTGGACCTAGTCTTGGACCAGGAAATCGACTTGTTCTTTGGCGTCCCCACCATGTACGTCGCACTGTTGGAAGCCGGCAAGCAACGCAGCGATAAACCAACCAAGCTACGCTATGCGGTCTCCGGCGGTGCGTCGCTGCCGGTAGCGGTCCTGAACGCCTTCGAGGCGCGTTTCGGAGCTCGAATCCATGAGGCGTACGGACTGACCGAAACCTCACCGGCCGCCACCTTCAACCATTTGGGGCGCGAGCCTCGCCCCGGAACTATCGGCACCCCCATCTGGGGAGTCGAAGTGGAAATCGCCGACCCTGCCTATCCGAACGAAATCCGTTTGCTTCCCCGCGGAGAGCTGGGAGAGCTGGTGATCCGCGGACACAACCTGTTCTCCGGATATCTCAACCGCCCGGATGCGACCGCCGAGGCCGTCGTGGATGGGTGGTTCCGCACCGGAGACCTAGGCACGAAAGATGCAGAAGACTATCTGCGCATCATGGACCGCACCAAGGATATGGTGCTGCGCAACGGGTACAACGTATACCCACGCGAGGTGGAGGAAGTGCTGGTCAGCCATCCGGAGATCTCCAACGCGGCCGTGTACGGCATTCCACATGCAAAGCACGGACAGGAAGTCGCGGCCTCGATCACGCTGGAACCCGGGTCGACCCTGAACCCGGAAAGTATCGGCCAATGGGTCAGCGAACAGATCGCTGCCTACAAGTACCCAAGGCACATTGAGATCGTGAAAGAATTCCCGCTCGGCCCCAGCGGGAAGATTCTCAAACGCGAGCTGGTAGCCAAGCACAGCGGCTAGCTACGGGCGCACGCTTCCAGCAGCGAGTTGCGCCGCTAGTTGGTCCCCTCGAAGCGCCAGTTGAATTCTGGGCGGCGTTTGGCGGCAAAAGCCGCTCGGCCTTCCTTGAGATCCGCGCTGTGCGCGTTGTCCCTCCACAGCTCCTCCCAGTAGGCATCAAGCAATGGATCCGGTTTTCCTTCACCGGTCAGTGAGATGGCTTCCTTGGTGTGCTGAATCGAAAAGTTCGAATTGGCTGACATTTGGAAGATCAGGGTCGCCGCCTCGCCTTCCAGTTTTTCTTCTGGGACAACCCGGGTAAACAAGCCCCAATCGGAGGCTTCCTGCATGCTGATTCCGGCGCCGCTGAACAGCAGGTATTTTGCGCGGCTCCGGCCTACCGTTTGCACCAGGCGTTCGATGCCAGGCCGGGGAAACACCAACCCCACCTTGGCCGGGGTAATAGCCAGACGGGTATTGTCCGCCGCCAGTTGGACGTCGCAAGCGGCCGCCAGCTGCCATGCCCCTCCGAAGCAATTGCCGCGCACCACCGCGATGGTCGGTTTGGGGCAACTGGTAATCGCATGGTCCACCAGATCAAAGTGGTTAACCAGTCCGTCTCCGCTGGGCTTGTCAAAGAGCACCAGATTCATTTGATCGATGGCGATGCCGGCACTGAAGTTCGTTCCGGCCCCGGTCACCACGATGGCAGCGACCTCGGGATTTGCAGAGAGCCCTGCAAACGCGCCGACGAGTTGCAGACACATGTCTTTGGTCAGCGCGTTGTGCTGCTTCGAATTATCCAGGCTCACCGTGGCTACGTTGTTGCTGATCTCGACACCGATGCGGCCCTGCTGTTGCTGACTCATCAAACACCTCAAAAATCCTGCACGCGCCCAAAAGTTATTCTCAAGCTCACCGTGCCACACTAAGGGTGTGGATGCACAGATTATTTACACCATTATTGCCGGATTACTGCTGATCGTTTCTGCCTTGGGAACCATCATTCCGGTACTTCCCGGCTCCTTGCTCACTATTTTGACGCTTCTCGGATGGGGCTGGCTACTGGGATCCGGCGCTTCCTGGTGGGCGGCGGGGCTCGGCATGCTGATCGCCGCCTTAGGCTGGTCGGCGTCCGCGGTACTGACCGGACGCAAGCTCAAACAGCATCAGATCCCCAAAGGATCGATCTTCTGGGGGTTGCTCGGTGCGATCGCCGGCGCCATCCTCATTCCGGTGGTGGGCCTGTTCCTCGGCTTCGCGGTGGGGCTATTCCTCGGCGAGGCCGCTCGTCACCGCAAGTTCGGTGGCGCCTTGGCCTCTTCCTGGGCGACTTTGAAGGCCATGGGCATCGGAATCATTGTAGAGTTCGGCTGCGTCCTGCTGGCCACATCCATCTGGGTCATCGGCCTGATCACGCACTTCGCAACCCGCTAGATCCAACCGCGTTCCTGGGCAATGCGTGCGGCCTCGATCCGATTCGACCCGTCGGTCTTGCCGATCGCATTCGACAGGTGGTTGCGCACGGTACCGACCGACAGATGTATTTCCTGGGCAATCCTGGAGACCGGGCTCCCGGCCGCCGCGAGCCCCAGGACCTCGCGTTCCCGATCGGTCAGCGGGTTGCTCGCGGATTCAACCGACAGCATGGCAAGCTGCGGGTCGATGACCTTGCCTCCGGCCTGCACCCGGCGCACCGCGTCGGCTAATTCGGCGGGCGAGGCGTCCTTGACAAGGAAGCCATGGGCTCCGACCTCGAATGCCTGCCTGAAATATCCCGGACGGTCGAAGGTGGTCACGATCAGCACCTTGACCTGCGGATGCTTCGCGCGAACCAGGCCGGCGGCCGTGAGTCCATCCATGCGCGGCATCTGTACATCGAGCAGCACCACGTCCGGGGCGTGCGCGGCCACCGCGTCCAGCACCTCGTCCCCGTCGGAGCATTCGGCAACCACTTCAAGGTCGCGTTCCATGTTCAGCAGCGCCACCAGCGCACCGCGGACCAGGTGCTGGTCATCGGCAATCAACACCTTGATCATGAATGTACTCCTGTGGTTCCGAAGTCGATTCGAATGCTGGTTCCGCCGAGCTTCGACTCCCCCACTGTACAGCTGGCTCCGAAAAGCCGGGCTCGTTCACGCATGCCGCGTAGCCCATGGCCTTCCTTGGCATTCTGCAGGCCATCTCCGTCATCATCGATACTGAGCATTTGCTCCGAGAGGCTAACCCAGACCCCGCTGGCGTGCGCATGGCGCAACACATTGGTCAGCGATTCCCGCACGATCCACGAAACGTGCGAACGCAGTTCGTGCGGGATGGCTTCCGCCCGGCCCACGACGTTAAATTCGATGCCGCTGTCGGCGCACACGCACGCCAAGGCCTGAAGTTCCCCTTCGAGATCGGCCCGGGCCATTCCATGCACGGTGGTGCGCACCGAATCGAGCGCCATGAGCGCCAGCTCGCTGAGCTGTTCAACCTCGCTTCGAGCTTTCTGGACTTCGCCTTCGTCCAGCAGCCGCAGGGCCAGCTGCGCCTTGAGGTTCAGCGCGGTCAGCGAATGGCCTACCCCGTCATGCACGTCGCGAGCCATTCGTTCTTGCTCGCTAAGGACCAGGAATTCATCCTTGATCATGTCTGCCGCTACGGCCCTGCGGATCGTCCCGGAGGTGACGAAGTAAATGACCATGAGCATCACGTTCAACCCGGTGAGGAAGAGCTGTTGCAAGAACACTCCGTAAGCCAACGGAAGGCCGAAGCTCAGGATCAGTGCCACCGCGTAGGTCACGTACATGACCTTGCGCTTGAGCAGAAAAGCCGAATATGAGGTCAGAAAGGGCAGCAACCCCAACGCGCCATCGTGCAGGATCGGAATACTTGCAAACATGATCGCTGCCATGGTGCCGAAATAGGCATAGGCCTCGAAAGAGCTGCTGCCGCCGTGGCCCACCGTCCAGGAGAACCGTCCGTAGCCGCGAAGGTAAGCGGCCGCGTACACGAGAATCAGGCTCAGTCCAATGACCCGCAGTGCCACCGGGAAGTCCTCCTGGAGCAGGGTGAGCGTCGGGTAGATGAGGAAAATAATCCACACTCCCGAAACCCACCAGCCAAATCTGCTCCAGAACCGGTCTACATCGGCCTGTGCCTGACTACGTTCGGTCACTGTCGTGCCCGTGCCTTTCGCGTTGCGATCAGGGCGAAGATTGCGAAAAACGCTGCCCATAGCACCACATTAGTCACTGGGATCCACAATGCATCGGGAGCGAACCCGGTTTCTGCTGGAACATCTTGCAGTTGCAGGAAACGTACCAGCGCGACATACCCGTACATCGGGGTAAAACGGGCGATATCCAGCATCATGCCGCTCAGCGGCATGAACACGTTGCCGAAGAAGGCGAAGAACACCATCAGCCCCGAGGCCAGGCCCAGCGCGGATTCGGATTTGAAGAGCATGCCAACGCCGATGCCGTAGCAAGCGAACATCAGCGAACCGACCATCGTGATGCCGAAGGCGGCGATCCACAGCCACCATTCGGTGGTGGTGGCGCCCGTTGCGGCACCCAGTGCGTAGACCAGGGCTGCGGAGATTGCCGCGATGGTGGTCGCCACGAACATCTTCGAGGAGACGAAGGTTGCCGGCGACATTCTTGTCAAGGCGATCTGCCGCCCCCAGCCCTGCATGGATTCGGTAGCAACGGTGCCGGCGATGGCAACCGTCGAGATCGCGGCCCCGTAGGCTGCCATGGACGCCATGATGTAGAACTTCACGTTTCCCAGTCCGAGGACCTCCTCGCCGTAGCTGGGGATATTGCCGAAGAGCAGGTACATTGCCGAAGGCATCAGCAGGGAGAAGAACAGGTTGTAGCCATCTCGAATGTGTCGGGTGAACTCGACACCGACATATGTGGGATTCATGATGCGTCCTCCGTCAACTGAACAAAAGCGTCTTCGAGGCTTGGCGCGGAGATCTCCAGATCATAGGCGCCATACCGAGTCAGAAGTTCACGTGCCAGCCCGTCCGAGTCCTGGCAGCGAAAGGTCACCCGCATCCCTGACCGCTCTTCGATCTCGGGCTTGGCTTCTTCGCTCATGAGCTGGTCGATGCTTCGCGCGTCCGGCATGGTCGCGACTACCTTGCGTCCGGAGATCATCTGCCGTAATTGCTCTGTTGCGCCGTCTGCGACCACCGTGCCGCGGCTGATCAGCACGGTGCGTTCGGCGAAGTTTTGTGCCTCTTCGAGGTAGTGGGTTGCGAAGATGATGGTTCGCCCGTCGATGGCTTCGTTGCGCATGGTGTTCCAAAATTCGCGGCGAGCCATCACATCCATCCCCGCAGTGGGCTCATCCAGGATCAACACATCTGGGTTGGGCAGGAGCGCGAGAGCGAATTTGATTCGTTGCTGTTCACCACCGGAGCATTTGCCGACGCGGCGCTTGGCGATCGGGGTTAGTCCGGTTCGTTCCATGACTTCGTCGATTCGTCCATGAACTTGGTGCATGGACGCGATGACCTTGATCGTTTCGTAGACGGTCATATCTCGAAGCAGTCCGCCGGTTTGCAAAACTGCGGAGACCCGGCCGCTGGACACCGCCTTGTGCGGGTCCAGGCCAAGTACCTGGGCAGTTCCTGCGGTTGGCGCGGTCAGCCCGAGGATCATGTCCACGGTGGTGGTCTTCCCTGCACCGTTCGGCCCCAGCAGGGCGACGATTTGTCCGGTGTGAATGGTTAGATCGATGCCTTTAACGGCTTCGACCTTGGTACGGGGTGTCGTGAAAGTCTTGTGAAGCCCCGTCAGCGTGACAGCGTCGGTTCGGTTCAGCGTTTTCATACTCACTATTTTTCTAAATTTCCGGTGCTGTGCACAGAGTAGAAAGTCACGTCCCGCCCATGACGGTTGTCATGGGTCATGCTCGCCCGCCTGACCTCGGACGAATGAGGTGGCGCCTCGGTAGACATTGCCCCGCCCGGTGCCAGCATAGGGACGAGCTGGCTGTGATCTTGCCGATAAGCTCTGGCGCTGTGCCGCCACACTCCACCTGTGCGCCAGCTAGCGCAAAGGTTCGGTAAGCACCTGTCAGGATGTAATTTCGGCGTTTCTCCACGCACTTTCGGTCTGTGATCTGCATTAACGTGCAGGGAAACTCCCAGTGATTTCCCGTAGTCTTTTACCGTGCTAGATCTTTCTCCTTTCCTCTCGCTTATGACCGAGTTCGGGACACCAACCATGGGAGCCGCGTTTCTCCCCGACTGGTTGAACCCCAACGTCTTCCTCCGCGACCCAGCCTTAGGCCCATGGGTCATGCTGCTGGTGTGCGGCATCGTCTTTGCCGAGACCGGATTGCTTGTCGGGTTCTTCCTGCCAGGGGATTCAATGCTCTTCACCGTGGGGCTGTTGATTGCTTCGGGAACTCTGGATATCTCGCTGTGGCTTTTTGCCCTCGCGATCTTCGTTTGCGCCTTCGCCGGAGACCAAACGGGCTACATCATAGGTAAGAAATCTGGCCCCGCGATCTTCAAAAAGCCCGATTCTCGTTTCTTTTCCCAGGCGAACGTGGAACGTGCGCACGAATTCTTCGAGAGATTCGGTGGACGCGCGGTCATCCTTGCACGCTTCGTCCCGGTGGTTCGTACCTTCGTGCCGGTGATTGCCGGCGTCGCCAAAATGAACCACAAGACCTTCGTTTTCTACAATCTTGTCGGCGCGCTGCTCTGGGGTGTCGGCGTAACCTTGCTGGGTTACTGGTTGGGCCAGATTAGCTGGATCGAAGAGAACGTAGACATCATCTTCATCTTGATCGTGCTGATTTCGGTCATCCCGATCTTCGTGGAACTTCTCAAGGCCCGTATGGCGTCCAAGAAGAAGGCAGCGAATCGGTCTGACGCAATCGACGACTAAGAGCTTTTAGCACCCCGGCTGCGGAATTGTCCGCCAGCCCATTGCACGCCGCGGCGTATCAACCACTGCTCGCAGGGTTGAATACAGCCGCGGCGTACCCCTTTGCAGACCAAATCGGCCCCGTGGTCCATGGCTCTGACCGCCTCGGTGGTAGCCGGCCGCAGTGCGTTCATGAGAACCTCGCAATCGCAGTATCCGCCCAGCAGCTTGATCTTGCGTTCCAGCGCGGTGGCTCGGGGTGCCGCATGGTCTCGGTAATATTTGAGCATGCGAAGCGAACCTTCGCAGGGGACGTCCTCGGCTACCCGATAGAGGTAGCAGGCAAGGCATTCGTGTTCAACGGGTAGCGGAAGATCGCGCATGGTGGACTCCAAGCTGGGCGGCGGACATTGATTCATCCCAGCTTCGGGCCTGCTTGTTCAACGCGTTGCCCCGCAACGGCGAACTGTGTATAAACTCCCTTTGCTAAATATTCCTTTTCAGGAATGCATCGATTCGATCCAGCGCTTCGGCGACACGATGGTAGCCCGCAGCGAAAGAAAGCCGAATATAGAGATGCCCCGCAAATGGGTCAAAGTCCCCGCCGGGGGTGAGCGCCACATGGGTTTCTTCCAAGACCGCGGCACAGAACCCAGAGGCCGAACCAAACTTTTCGAGCACCGCCGGGCGCAGTTTTCCGTAGAGATAGAACGCGCCATCGGCAGGGGCCGCCTGGGAGATGCCAAGCTTTTCCATGCTGCGGAGCACCAACTCACGGGTGCGCGCAAATTCGGCTACCCGGCTCTCGGCTTCGTCCAGACTCGCTGGTTCGAAGGCCGCCAGGACGGCGCGTTGCGCGGGCGCCGGCGCACAAAGGGCAAGGTTGGAAGCTAGGCCATCCACCACGGCGAGCATATCGTCGGGGACGATCATCCAGCCCAAACGCCAGCCGGTCATTCCCCAGTATTTGGAAAAAGACGAGACGACGATGCTGGTCTGGGAGTATTCCCAAGAGGTATGGCCCCTGCGTTCGGGAACAAACTCGATTCCGTGATAGATCTCGTCACTGATCAGCCGCACCCCATTGGCCTCGCACCAGCAGGCAAGGCGTTCAAGCTCCGCGGCGCTGAACATGGTGCCGGTGGGGTTATTCGGCGAAGCTATCACCAGCCCGTCGAGGCGTCCGTGTTGCGCCTTCGCCGCCTCGAGAAGTTCCACCGTCGGCTGGAAACGCTGCTCGGGTCCGGTGGGCAGGTCAACAACTTGCAGCCCAAGGGCTTGCAGAATATTTGCGTAGGCCGGGTACCCAGGGCGCGCCAATGCGACGATATCTCCCTGATCAAAGGCCGCCAAGAACGCGAGCTGGAATGCGCCCGAGGAACCTGCAGTCATGACGAAGTTCCTCGCGGGAATCTCTATCCCGTAGGTCAGGCGGTAGTGCTCGGCTAGCGCCTGCCTTGTTGCGGCTAAGCCAGTGGTTGAGGTGTACCCGAAATCCGCATGTTCGGCGTGGAGCTTCGAAGCCAATTCATTAACCGCGGCCGGTGCCCCGCCACCGGGTTCGCCGACGCAGAGCGAGATCACATCATGTCCGGCGGTGCGCATGGTGGCCACCGAATCAACAATCTGCATTACTTCAAAGGGCGGCACCTGTCCGCGAGCAGATACCTTCACTGGGCGTTCTCCGCTCCAAGCGCCCGTTCCTTGACCGGGTGGCGGGACAGGATGGAAATTCTATTAAAAGCGTTCATCGAAATCGCGATCCACTGGATCGCGGCAACCTGTTCATCGGTAAGCAGCAGTCGTGCCGAAGCTACGGCGGCGATGCGTTCCTCCGGGCAGGGCAGATCCGTGGCAGCCTCGGCGATGGCAAGGGCCGCGCATTCGAGCTCGTCAAACTGTCCGCCGCATTCATCCCATGTGCTGAGCAAGACGATGCGCTGCATGCGCTCTCCGGCTTCCAGCGCCTTGCGCGTGTGCATGTCGAGGCAGTAGGCGCAGCCGTTGATCTGCGAGACCCGAAGGTTGATCAGTTCGGCTGTCCGGTCGCTGATGCCGGCTGCCCGGTAGGTCTTGGCAAGCTGGTTGGAGAACTTCCCCATGGAGTTCCACAACTCGGGATTGGTCTTGTCTAAAAAGAGTGGGTCTGAAACGGCCATATCTGAACCCTACCGGTTTGGCCGCGGTTGCTCTTGCTGAGTCGGCGCCTGTGTCTTGGCGGCTGCCGGTGTTCGCGGAGCCCGCCCCGACCGGCGAACCCAGAAATAGCGTCTCCGGACAGGCCGCGCGCCAGATTGCCGGCACCCCTAAACGCGAAAAGGGCCCTTGCTCCACGTGTTTCACGTGAAGCAAAGGCCCTAGTCACAGATGTTTAGTCTTCGTCGGCTGCGAGCTGCCCGCAGGCGCCGTCGATTTCTTTGCCGCGCGTATCGCGCAGCGTGGTGGGTACGCCGAGGCTGTCCAGGCGGCGCACGAACTTGCTGGTGATGTCCTTCTCGCTGCGGGTCCAGATGGAGCCCGGTACCGGATTTAATGGAATCGGATTCACATGGACCCAGCCGCGACCGCGGGCGTTGAGCTTCTTCGCCAGCAGCTCGGCACGCCACTCATGGTCGTTCATGTCCTTGATCAGCGCGTACTCGATGGAGACGCGGCGTCCGGTCTTCACATAGTAGTCAAACGCGGCGTCCAGCGCCTCGTCGACCTTCCAGCGTGAGTTCACCGGGATCAGCTCATCGCGAAGCTCATCGTCCGGGGCATGCAGCGACAGCGCGAAGGTGACCGGCACATTCTCTTCGGTCAGCTTGCGGATGGCAGGCACCAGACCCACGGTGGAAATGGTGATGCCGCGGGCGCTCATGCCCAGGCCTTCGGGGGCGTCGGCAACCATGCGGTGCACCGCGTTCATCACGCGCTTGTAGTTCGCCAGCGGCTCGCCCATGCCCATGAACACGATGTTGCCCACGCGTTCGTCCGGATGCTTCTGGCCACCGAGGCCGCCTTCGGCGATCACCCGGTTCGCCTGGACAATCTGGTCCAGGATTTCCGCGGTGGACATGTTGCGGGTCAGCCCCGCCTGTCCGGTGGCGCAGAATGGGCAGTTCATGCCGCAGCCGCACTGCGAAGAGATGCATAGGGTGATGCGGCCCGGGTAGCGCATGAGCACGGACTCGACCAGCGAACCGTCGAACAGGCGCCAGAGGAACTTGATGGTCTTGCCGTCATCGGTGGTCAGTCGCTTGACCTCGGTGAGCAGCTTCGGGAACATGGCCTCGGCCAGTTCCGCACGGCGCTCCTTGGGAAGATCGCTCATCTTCTCCGGGTCGGTGGTGTAGTGCGTGAAGTAGTGCGTCGAAAGCTGCTTGGCGCGGAAGGCGGGAAGGCCTAGTTCCTTCAGCTTCGCTTGGCGTTCGGCAAGGCTCAGGTCCGCCAGGTGCGTTGGCGGCTGGGCGACGCGGCGCTTGGTGGCGAACTGCAGTTCTGGACGGCCATCGGCGCCCATCTCCTGTTTCCATCCTTCGGCCGTTGGCACGACCTGGGCGCGGCCCTCGGCCTCGGCTCGGGACTTGGAGATGCGCAGCTGCTGGGCGCGCTGGGCAGCGGCCTGCTCGGTGCGCAGGGCCTTGCGTTCAACGGCGGAAAGTGTGGTGGAGTCGCTGGAAGTCATTACTACCTATTGTTTCACGTATCCACTGGAAGTTGGCGGTGAGTTTGGGCACGCATGGTGCTTGCTGCTCCGGAGCCCTCCCCAAGAAGAGAATCAGCGGCACCCTCCCGCGCATCAGCTACTTCGCGGAACTCCACGTGCGGTCATCGTAAAGCTGCGGGCGGCACCGTCATGGATTCGTTGGCTCGATGCCAGGCGTGAAATCAGGACATCGCGTGCCGGGGCCAGCCATCGCGGCAAGGGCCGGCCCAGCATCATATTCAGCTGCGCACGCGATCCCGCCTTGCGCGCGGCCTGCAATCGGGTTTCGGAGAAACCGGCCAGGGATGCGTGGGAAGCCAACCGAGCTGCCAGCTCCAGCGCGTCGGCAAATCCCAAGCTGAGCCCCTGTCCCCCAATGGGACTGATCTGGTGCGCGGCATCCCCGAGCATGACCACCCGCCCATGGACCATCGAGGCAACCTGCCGGTTGGCGGTAGTGAAGCGGCTGTGCATGGTGCAGCTCGCGGCGTCGAGCACAAAACCCACCCGATGGCAGAGCGCATCAACCACCTCGGCGGCCGAGCCGCCGCGGTCCTGGCCGTCCACACGCACTACCCAGCGCCGCAAAGAACCCGGCAAGGGGAAAGATTCCACAATCCCCGCCGGGTGCAAAAACAAGGCGGCGGTATGGGGCAGCTGCGTGGTATCCGGAAAATCTCCCATCAGGTAGGTGTCGGGCAGCTCTTTCCCGGCGAAAGGAACTCCTAGGCTCCTGCGCACCGAAGAGTTCACTCCATCGGCCGCGACCAGCCATCGGGCACGGTGCGCGGTGCCGCCGGCGGTGAATTCCACCCCGTCCGGCGACTGTTCCAGAAGGCCGGAGAACTCGGCCCCGGAGACCAGTGCCCCCGGGGCAAGCTCTGCCAGGCGTTCGCGCAGCAGCGACTCGGTGACCTGCTGGGGCAATGACAAGACGAAGGGGTAGTCCCCGCCGATCACCGCGAAATCCATGGTGCCGATGATGCGGCCCGCGGACATTCCGATGCCGCGGCGGATCGGCACTCCGCTTTCCTGCGCCCGCGGGCCGAGCCCCGCCAGTTCAAGGATCCGCTGGGCCGGTGGGTGCAGGCCGATCGCCCGTGAATGCCCGGCTAGTTCGGTGCTCTTCTCGTACACCGTGGTCTTCTGCCCGTGTTGGGCCAGCAGGATCGCCAGGGTCAGTCCCACCGGTCCGGCTCCGATGATCGCTACCTCATCCACTGCCGGCGGCCTTCCAGAGCAGCACATTCCGGTAAGTCCGTTGTGCCTGAACCTCCCAGCCTGGCCTGGCCCGGTGACGCAGTTCCGCCGACGTATAGCTGCGCCGGATGGAGACCAGCCCGTCGCGGCGGATCAGCGAGGTACCGGCCAGCGGCAGCGTAGCCGTGCCGAACAACAGCAACGCCGCTCGGGCGCGGCGAATATCGCTATGCAGGCCGATCCCGGTGCACAGCGATTCGGTGTCCACCTGCAGCTGCTGCAATTCGCGCGCTTCCAGGTGATGCAGCAGGTGATTCGAGAGCACCACGTCGAACTGCTCCCCAGCAGCGGCGAGCAGCGCACTGGTAGTCTCACGGAATTGCACCACGCCCTCCGGTAGCGCCGCCCGGCGCATAGCCTGCCGGGCATAGTCGATGGCGCGCGGATCCGGATCTATGCCGAGGATCTGAGTTGAAAGCCCATCGGCGAGCGCCCAGCGGGCCAGATTCATTGCGAGGTCACCGCCTCCGCAGCCCACATCCAGAATTCTTGTTTCGGGCCGGCGGCGCAGCAACGGGCGGATGAACCGCACATAGTTTCCGCGCCATCCGGCGACAACCCGATTTACCAGCGGAAACTGCGCGTAGGTCCGGCGTAGCAACTTAGGGTCGCAGTCCGGTCGATCCATTTCCTCTGCGACTCCAATGCTGCGCCGCAGACTCGTCATTCAGCCTCCCCGTGCAGGGTGAACAGCCCGGTTTCCACGGTCAGTCCGGGACCGAAGGCCATGGCGCAGACTCGTTCGCCCGAGTTGGCTTGCCGATCATCCATGATTTCCTTGAGCACGAATAGGACCGTCGCACTGGACATATTTCCGTATTCGGCCAAGACCTTGCGGGCAGGTGCTAATTGGGTATCGCTGAGTTCGAGGCGATTCTGGACGCGGTCCAGGATCGCTCGTCCGCCGGGATGAATCCCCCAATGCTTGATCTGGGCAAAGCTTGTCTCCGGGATGGAAGCCTTCGCGAAGAGCGGTTCCAAGGCGCCGCTGATATGCTCATCAATGATGTGCGGAACATAGGTCCCGAGCACCATCTCAAATCCTTCATCCCCGATATTCCACGCCATGGCCTCTTCGCCGACCGGGGTGAGCACCGTTTCAAAGGCGTCCATGCTCAACCCGCTGTCGCCGCGTGCGGTGACGATTGCCGCCGCGGCTCCGTCGGCAAAGAGCGCAGAACCCATGATGGTGTCCGGGTCGTTCGAGCTGTGCACATGCAGGGTGCACAGCTCCGCGCAGGCCACCAGCACCGTCGCCTGCGGATCCGCGAGGCAAAAGTCCTTAGCCGCACGCAGTGCAGGGAAAGCCGCATAACAGCCCATGAACCCCAGATGGTGCCGCACCGTATTGGGCTTCAGGCCCAGCGCGCGCACAATCTGGTAATCCGGTCCTGGGTTGTAAAAACCGGTGCAGGAGACGGTAATGACGTGGGTGATGTCCGCGGGCGTCAGATCCGGGCAGTCATCCAGGGCTTTCTGCGCGGCTCCGATAAAGAGGGCCGGGGCATGGGCCACATACTCGCGGTTGCGGGTGGCGGTGCTCGGGGAATGCAGCAGTTGTGTGCTTGCGTCGTAGAACAACGGGTTCGCCGGAGGGTGCTTGGCATCGAAGTCTTTGACGCAGCTGTAGCGGGTGTTGATTGCCGAGGAATCGAAGGAGGTAGCGATCAGCCGCTGACCCAAACGGGACAACCCAGGTTGCAGCGCAAAGACATCACGAACTTCGTCCTGGCGAAGGAGCGTTTCTGGTACGGCGGTCTGGATAGTACGCAGCATCACTGGCATGAGCCGAGCCTAGGCCCACCGCCACGCTACGTAAAGGGTGCAGCGAAACACAGGGGGAACACGAAGAAGCGAAATCGCTCAATACTCTGAGTAGCCAGACATAATCTGATTATCTTGGATTTTGCGCTCAAGGTTTCGCCAATAAGAAAGAGGCCAGCGGGGCAAAGGCATCTATGCATTCGCTCGAAGGAATTCGCCGTACGATTCTGGACGGATTCTGGTCTCCTGGAGATCGCTTGCAGCCCACCACGTTAGCCGAGCAATTCAGCACCAGCACCACCGTCATTCGCGAGTCCTTGACTCGTTTAGCCGGTGAATACCTTGTTGCCATCCGCACCAATCGCGGATTTTTCGTTCCAGATCTGAACCTTGGAGAATTGGCAGATATTACCGAGCTCCGCTGTGCCACCGAGGCGCTCGCGGCACGGCTGGCCGTGGAGCGTGGAACCGTAGGTTGGGAATCCGGGCTCATCGCCGCGCACCATAAACTTTCGCGAACCCCACGCCGTCTACCCGAAGAACCGGATCGCGTGAACCCGCTCTGGTCGGTTGCGCACCGCGAATTTCATCATCAGCTTTTGGCTCCCTGCGAGTGCCAACCGAGGCTGAAACCCTCCACCGACTTGGCGAATTTCACGGAGCTCTATCGCCGGTGGGCCGCACCGTCACAAGCGGCGGTGGCGCGCGATGTTGAGCAGGAGCACGCAGATATTCTCGATGAGGCCCTGGCCCGCGATGCGCAGCAGCTCGGCGTGCTGCTGCGCAAGCACTTCCAAGCCACCGTGGACGTCGTGATGCAAGCCGGTTTGGTCGAGCAGCCCGCATGGCTACCGGCTTCTCAGCGAGAGCCCGGAAGGATGGTGGTCGTGGCGACCGCGCTGTTCATCGTTGCCACCGCTTTGCGTACCGCGTCCCCAGCACGGGAGTCCGTGGCGACTTCCTTGATCCGTTGCTTGGCCTCTGCAGTGTTCAGCGGTTCGATCTCCTCGGCTAGGACATCAGGCACCACGCCCATGCCTTGCAAGATGGATAGCAGCGTTGCCTCGTGGGTTTCGGCCTCCCGTTGCCCCTGGAGCACCGACCGCAGCCCGAAACGGAATTGGCGTTCCAACTGCCCGTTCAGTACCTTCACATTCCCCTTGCCCAGACCAAAGAAGCTGCGTTCTCCGTGTTCCACGAGTCCTTGCTTGGCTAAAGAATCTGTTACCAAGCGAATATTGCACAGTCGGTTGATCGCAACGGCCGAATCCAGGGTTGTGCCGTCTTTGCCTTCGAGCCTGTCCAGGGAATGCGCCAATACCGGGTCCCCGATTGGCCCCGCCCCGATGATTGTGATGCGCGGATTCGTGTCTTCGGTCAAGCCCACTCGTCCGCCCAGAATCAGGTCGGCAATGACCGCCGCGTTCATCCCGTACCCATAAGAGCTCATCACCGTCTCGGGGCGGCCGTCATCCTTGGTCAGTAGCAAATACAGCTTCTCGGAGATCAACATATTTCAAGGCTATCGACTCTGGAAACCTGCGTCCTCACCATTACGACGGATTTCGCCGTGGTTGAAATGCGGATCGATATTTGAGGCTGCCGGATCTTGCGCACCGGCCAACTGTTCACGCTGCGCACGTCTGCGCGCACGTTTTTCCTTGCGAAGTTGCTGTTTCTTGTCGTGGATCAGTGCCGAAGTTGTACGGATGAACACCGAGATCCAGGTGAAGAGAATTGCGACCACGGCAAGTTCAAATCCGGTGAGGTTGTAGTAGTTCCATTCCTGCCATAGCAAGAAGGACAGCCATAGGGCTCCTAGTGCCGTCAGCGACATCAAATGGAAAACCACCGGATACCCCGGAAGAAGCACGGTAGTCCCCATCAGGAGCAGCATCATCCCGGCCGCCGCCAAACGGACAAAAGTAGCGTGTACCTCGGGTGCAACATTCACCGGAACTATCCCGATCAAAATAACGCCAACGGCCACCGCCAACAGGCACCAGCGGACAACGCCGGGACGCGGACGCAGATACTTTGCAATCCGGTATTTCTCCAAGCTCGGGCGACACCTATAGGTCCGTGCGAGCTTTGCAAGATCTCTGGTCATAAATTCGGTAAAGGCCATCAGCACGAGCCCGGAGACCACCAACGTGGTATTGAATGTCCAGAAGGAACCAATCCCCGCGTCATAGGTGCCGAGGGAAGAGAACATCGACTGCCACCAGCCTCGGTCCTCGGCGAGCAGCATGCTGATGACGACACCCGAGGCCATGAAGATACCCAGAACCACCGACAGAGTTTCGGCATTTGTCCGAGCCGTGGCAACCAAGCACAGATAGGCGCTTACCCCTGTCGCGCCACTGACAAGCAAGGACCCGGCAAGCATATCCACACGCAGTCCGAAAAACGCCTGCTGCATCAGGTGGAAAGCCACCATCAAGATCATCACCGAGCTTGCTGCATGAACCAATACCAGCCCAATCAGGGTGACTGCCTGACGCCACCTGGGGATCCGTGCGAGCCACGGCTCGCGCGATAGCAGCAACCGCCGAAAGGCCACCGCACTTGCCAGGGCTGCTGCGATCGCTCCGGTTGAAGCTGCGACGGCACCTACCGATAGCCCACCGGCGAGGGCCGGACGATTACCTGCGAACAGGATGAGTCCGACTATTAATCCTAGGATTGAACAGATAAAGCCTGCCCACAATGCCTGCCGTTCAATGTCTAGTTCTGTGGCCGGTTTGCCATGGTTCTGAATGCTCTCATCGGTCCGCACGGTACCAATTATCTCACTGATAGACTTTTTAGCCAGTTTCTGCCTACGCCAGTGCCTGGGTTAGCCCGTTGACCATCAGCGTCACGGCCCCGGCAAACGCGACGAGAATAACGAACAAGCGGCTAAACCTCTCCGGAATTTTAGGAGCGAGGAAGTTGCCCAGCAGTATTCCCCCAACCATCGCCACGAGACAGCTCACCCACTGCGTCCAATGAAGTTCAGGAGCTCCGCCCTTGGCCAGCAAAGAAGCGACGGCCAGCACAAAGAAATACAGTTGCACCGAAATGGCGAATTTCGCCTGCGGCCATCGGCTGGCCACCGCGTACCCCGCAATGGCCGGACCTGATACTCCGGCGGTAACAGACATGAATCCGGAAACGGCGCCGGCCCCGATTGCCAACCCCTTGCTTTGCGCGGTACGAAGGTTGCGCACCAGGAAGCTCGAACCCAGGGCAAGGATGACCATCAGGGCAATCCCAACGGTGAGCCATGGGCCGCCTAAACGCGAGGCAACCCAGGCGCCGGGAAGAGTCATGACGACCGCAGGAACGAGCATCAGCAAGATCTTCTTATACTCAACGTCCCTGAATACCTGAAGCAGAATCAACAAGCTGCTGCAGGCTCCGAGGAAGTTGACCACCATGACCCCGTGGTGCGGCCCGAGAACCATCACCAGAAATGGTGAAGCAACCAGCGCGAATCCCATGCCGGAGATTCGTTGTGTAGAAGCCCCCACAAAAACGGCCGCGGACAATCCGAGCAATGCGCCGAGTTGTAGCGTATCCAATAGTTGTTGCCTTCCAGTTCCTGCGCCGAACGCAGTCGCGCCCTATTGCTTTACGTTAGTGCACCCGAGCACGACCGCAGAATACGAATTCCGCGCTGCCTCGTTCTACGCTTGTCTAGTGAGTATCGACGTTGACTACCTGATCATTGGCGGCGGAGCGATGGGCTCGGCCGCCGCCCACTCATTAGCTGCACGCGGCCGCGAAGTGCTCTTGCTCGAGCAGTACGCGCCGGGCCATCTGCACGGTGCCTCGCATGGGGCGACCCGCAACTTCAATCCGGCCTACGCGGAAACTCCCTACGTGCGGTTGCTGCAACGCGCGAACCACCTGTGGGATGAGATTGCCCAGGCCGGTGGCACCGAGCTGCTAAACCGCACCGGGTTGGTGAACCACGGCGATCCAGCCGGGCAACGCCAGATCCAGCGCAGTCTTGGCGCGGCCGGATTCGACTGCGTGACGCTGAGCATTGCCGAAGCCGAAGAACGTTTTGCCGGGATGAAATTTGAGACCGAAGCTCTGTATATTCCCGCAGGTGGTCAGATTAATGCCGATCTTGCCGTTTCGACACTGCAACGTCTGGCGTTGAACTCCGGGGCCACGATTCACCACACTCGGCGTGTGTCGTCCCTGCAAGTGATCTCCGAGGAACTTGTCAGCATCCAGCTGGAGGACCCTGCGGGGAGCTCAACCCTGCGCGCACGCCATGTCATCGTGACCGCCGGGGCATGGACCCGGTCGCTCCTTGGGGAAGCAATCAGCCTTCCACGGATCCATGTCACCGAAGAGCACCCGGTTCATTTCACGCAAACCCCGCTTCCGGTACGGTGGCCCGGGTTCAACCACTCGCTGGACCCCGCCCGCGATACCGGCTCCCCGGTCTACGGTCCGATTTATGGAATGCACACCCCCGGCGAGGGAATCAAGGTCGGCTGGCACGGCTCGGGCCGCATAGTTGACCCGGATGCCCGTCCGCATGAACTCGTGGACGAACAAATTCGGGCGTTGCAGGCATATGCCGCACGCTGGCTACCTGGTGTGGACCCCGAACGTTTTGAGACGGTCTCCTGCACCTACTCCAATACCGAGGACGAGGACTTCATTTTGGATCGCTTCGGACCGATCACCGTGGGCGCCGGATTTAGCGGACATGGGTTTAAGTTTGTGCCCGCCATCGGCGAGCATCTGGCCGATCTGGCCACCGGAGCCTGCAGCACCGAGCCGACTTTCGCCGCAAACCGCAAAATCACGCGCCCCGTATTTCTGGAGCGGCGCCATCAGGTCGGACTGGACTAACCCTTGCGTTTAGCCCCCGGCAGCTGTTGAGTGATGCAGTGGATTCCGCCACCGCGCGCAAAGAGCTCCCGGGCATCGACTCCCACCACTTCCCGCCCAGGATAGGCCTCCGCCAATACCTGCAGGGCCTGGGCATCCATCGGATCGCCAAAGGTGCAGGCGATGACTCCGGCGTTGGTGACTAGATGGTTGATGTAGGAGTAATCAACCCATCCCTCGGTATCCGTGAGCACCGTCGGGGCCGGCACCGCAATGAGCGTGAGCTTGCGCCCCTTGGCGTCAACTGCAGACTCAAGCTGCTGGCGCACCTGCTGGGAGACCGCAAAATCTGGGTGCTCGCGGTTCTGCTGGTCGTGGAAAAGCACCACTCCGGGCGCGGCGAAACATGCCACGATATCCACGTGTCCACGGGTTCCGAATTCTTCGTTGTCACGGGTCAACCCGCGCTCTAGCCAGATGGTCTGCGTGGCACCGAGTAGCCGGGAAAATTCCACTTCAATATCGGCTTCCGTTGCCCCCGGATTGCGTCCCGGGTCCAACTGGACGCTGCGGGTAGCCAAAACGGTGCCCTCCCCATCCACGTGAATGCCGCCGCCTTCATTGGTGATCAGCGCTCGCAGCACCTTGGTTTCGGTCAAGGCAGCAATTTCGCTCGCGATCTTGCTGTCCTTTCCCCAGTTTGCCCATGCCTGGGCGCCCCAACCGTTGAAATTCCAGTTCACCGCAAAGAGTTCACCCGCGGCATCACGTACGAAGGTTGGACCGATGTCGCGCATCCAGGCATCATCCAACGCGCGTACCGCGAAGTCCACGGATTCCCCGAGATGGCGGCCGGCATCGGCAAGTGCGCCTGGATCAACGATCATCGTCACCGGGGTAAACCGGGCAACCGCGCGGGCCACGTTGGACCATGCCGTACGAGCGGCTTCCGCCTCCGCCTCGCTCTGCCCCAAGGTGTATCCTCCGCTTGGAAAAGCCATGAAGATCCGCTCATGGGCTGCAGTTTCGGCGGGCATGAAGTAGTTAGGCACGAGTCTGCTCTTCTTCCCCGAGTCCGCTCTCAACGCGCGCTTCGGTCAGGGCTGCGTAGGTTTCCGGGCGGCGTGTGCGCAGGAATGGGAAGAGCGTCAGCCAGTCCCGGCGGGCATCCAGGTCCAGGCTCGCGACCAGCACCGCTGATTCATCGCGCGGGGCGCGGACCAGAATCCGGCCATACGGGTCGGAGATGAAGGAGGAACCGTAGAAGGTCAGCGCTCCTTCGTCGCCCCAGCGGTTAGGGACGACCATGAAAAGACCGTTGGCAATGCCATTGCCGAGAATGGTTTGGCGCCACAGCGGTTCGGTATCAAAATCCGGGTGATCCGGTTCAGACCCGATGGCCGTAGGATAGGCCAGCAGGTCGGCCCCGGCCAACGAGTAGATGCGCGGTGGTTCGCTGAACCACTCATCCCAGCAAGTGGGCAGTCCCATGGCCAGATCTTCCAGGCCCGGGATGCGGTGCACCGGATAGGGCTCCTCGTTGGGGCCTTCGCGGAAGTATTTATCCTCGTAGTATCCGGCGGTACGCGGAATATGCAGCTTATTCGTGGTCGCCACCAGTTCGCCCTCCGGCGACACGACAATCGCGGTGTTCAGCCCCAGGCCATCGTGCGAAGGCGCCTTGCGATACAAGGAGATATGCACGTTGATCTGGTGCTTGGCGGCCATCTGCGCGGCGAAGGTAAAAGTTGGACCGGTCAGCAGCTCTTCTGCAGACGCATCGGCGGCAGCCGTATCCGGGACTTCGAATGCCGGGTATTTGCTCAGCGTCAGTTCCGGCAGGAATACGATTTGTGCGCCATGGTTCGCCGCTCGCCGGATCCCATCTTCAAGCTCCGCTTCCAGGGCTTGGCGATCTTCATGCCAGCGATGCTGCACTAGGGCGACGGTGATGTCACCACGTACTTTTTCTCCGGCACGCGCCGGAGAGACCGGTGGATTCAGGGCGAGGACTTCTTGCATTTTAGGTCACCTCAGGATGTTTAACGAATGCTATTCGTTTTCAGGTTAGACCTAAGTCATATCCAAAATCAAGGAGTTTAACGAATGATTTTCGTTTAATCTGTGTATGCTCTAGTCAAAGAGTCTCGAAGCAAAGGAAGCCCGCATGGCTAGGCCGTCGAAACCAAAGCTCAGCGCAACTGCGATTGCCGACGCCGCGCTCAAACTTGTCGACGCACATGGCGAGTTCACCCTGCCGCAACTGGCCAAAGCACTCTCGGTGACTGCATCTTCGCTCTACAACCACGTAGATGGCAAGGCCGAGATCATTGAACTGATGCGCGGGCGCGCGATGTCCGAAATTCAACTACCCGATCTGGACCGGGTTGATTGGCAGGAGGCAGTTCGGCAGATCGCCACGGAGTATTGGGCCTCCTACGCCAAGCACCCAAAATTGATTCCGCTCTTCACAAGCCACACGGTCCGCGACCAAACGACGCTGCGAGTCTATGAAGCGCTGGCTGAAGCGTTTGCCATGGCTGGATTTGCACCCAAGGAACGCCTGCAAGCGATCACCATCATTGATTCGTTTGTCCTGGGCTCCGCGTTGGATGCCGCCGCGCCCAAGGAAGTCTGGCTAGTGAGCAGCGAAGCATCTACCGCATTTAGCGACGCCTTGGACGCCGGCTTGAATGTAGAAGGCAGGCCGGCGACGGCCTTCTCTGCCGGATTGAAAATCGTGCTATCCGGGTTTGAGCGAAAGTTCTTGTAGTTCTCCGATTTCCCATGGGTGGCGTTTGGGCGGACTACGCGCACGAGAAATCGTTGATCAGCAAAATTCCCGGCCGGTATCGAATTGTCGTTTTCGGCGCCGTAGCCACCGGCGAGGACCATCCGATGTTGCTGCCCATTTCGGTGACCGCAGCTCCATCAGTTGTTGTCACGACGAGCACCTTGGCTTCAAATGTCTGGGCAGCACCGAGGATTGCTCCGAGCAGACTCAGCCCGGCGCTAAACCTCACCGAAGTAGTGCCAGCGTTGACGTTTAGAAAACGAACATCACCGGAATTGAACTGCACCCGAACCGCATATTTAGCACCACCAGGCATAGCCGGCGCGGGCCAGGACACGTCAGCACTGGTAGCGGCGCCCAGCACGCCGCCAACCGTCGTGCAGGTCAGGGCGCCGGGGATTGCTGGCAGGCTGGCGGCAACGGGCGATGACGTAGACGTCGCATTGCCCGCGAAGGCGGCCTGAGTCATTTCGATCTTCGGTGTGCCGACAATCAGCGTGCTGACGAGCAGAAGAGCACCAAGGCCCGCGATCCCACGTATCGATTTGCGTTTCGACCATCTGTGAGCCGACCCGGTTGCGTCTTCGACCGAGGCTTGCATCTCGGACGCGTTCTTTCTTGCTTCACTCGTATTGCCAGGATCACTTCCACGATCGTTGGTGCTTCTAACGAAGGCTATGTAGAGCAGATAGGCACAGAGCAGTCCCCCGAGAAAAAATGCCCAAGGCTGGCTGAGCCAAGAAACGGCATAGCCCAATACAGGAATGCTGAGAAGAAGCTTATCGACGGTGCTCGCGTGGTACATTTCGAGATCTGGGATGGGGTTGGAATCTCCCTTGAGCACCAGACCGGCATCTGAGTTCTCGACGACCCGATGCGTTATGCGTTGATTTTCGCTATTTATCACCGAGACAATTTCGTCCTGGTTGATCTCGTGGATAGCAGTGGGCACTGCGATCCCTAAGGAACCCGTCGGAATCGACGGCTCCATGGAGCCGGAGGCAAAAATCAAGGGCTTTAGACCAAAAATCATGGTTGCGACCGTCATGATCAGGCATAGGGAACCCAGTGCCGCCCCTACGTTCAATACGATCCGCTGGAATGCTGAGAGGCCCGTGCCCCGATTTCTTTTGGACTTATGATTCCCCATGCTAGGAACCAACCGTTGAGGTGAAGGCCAGGCCAATGCTTGTCGTTGCGCCCTGCAGGGAGTTGGCAGCTGTTGTCGGCAATGCATATTGGATGCAAAGCGACTCTGAGGCACCAGATTCCAAGGTACGTGGAGTCGATGAGCCGGTGAACTGCGCACCGGCGCTCTTGGAGACTATGGTCGTTCCACCTGAACACGTGACGTTGGTGCCGCTGCCGCTGATGGTTGCGCCAATCTTGACGGAGATGTTCAGCCCCGCGCCCAGGGTGGAAGCACCTGATTCGGTGATCTTTCCCTGAACCGTATACGGAGCCGATATGGTTCCCGTATTTTTCACAACCACCGTGGATGCCGCGCTGGTGCCCGGATACAAATTACTGCCGGTAATAGGCATCTGATAGGTAGTTGCGTTCGCTGCACCTGCCGTTGCGCCGACTCCAAGGGCGACAGTAGCGGAACTGATATTGGAGGTCGCGGTGGCGGTGCCGGTCCACGCAGCCAACGTGGAGACCGCGCCAAATCCCACGAGAATTCCCATGGACAGGATCGCCTTGATACGCATAGATCGGGTGCTCATCGTTTGCCATCATCCCTTATTGCTTCAGTTCGTTTCTGTCTCCACGAGAGCATGACGGCCGCACAGCCTGCGGCCAATGCACCGATTCCCAATACTGCTAACCCTCCGCTGAACCCCGTATCGCCAAGCTGATCCCGCTGATCCGGCGTATTCTTTTCGGGAGAAGCTTCTGGGGGCGCGTCGGTTTCTCGTGGTGGTTGCGACGGTTCGGGCTCCGGCGTCTTGCCTTTGCCGGTTTCGACCGCGTTGATCTGCACCTGCAGAGAACGCTCTTCCTGATCTTGCGACCCGTTCGTCGCGGTCCCCGGCATCCCCATGCGCAGTCCCACTTTGACCGCTTCCGCCGGTTCCAGCCGGAAGCGTGACAAGCCGATTGTCTCGAAATAGATTTGCGTGTGAGCTGCTGGATCCTTGGGTTGCACGCTAACTTCTATCTCCAGGCCGCGGTCGTTTCGAATCCACAGTGCGCCAATGACTTCATCGCCCGGCACCAGGACGGGCTCCCCGCCGAACAGCGGCGGTGGGGCCTGTGAAAAATTCCTGCCATCACTGCTATAGCTCAAGCCACCGGTAATGTCTTGATCGCCCCGGGCATGGACGGGGGCGGCACTCAGACATGCGATGAGGGCTGCCGTCGAGGCTTTCAAAAGGACCGGGTGAAGACGAATAGTCATGTCCGTTCCTTTCGTTGATTCTCGCGCCAAGCTCCGGCGAACATGATCATCGAGTAGGCCAGCAGGCCCCCTGCGGCAGCCCAGGTCAGCCAAGTGCGCTGCTGGCCGGAAATGGCCGAATTGATGAAACCGAGCAATGGCATCGAGTACCAGAGCTTGCCCCTGATCTGCTCTGGCCTTACCGGATCGTCATCGGTGTTGTTTGCATCCCCGCGCAGGGTGAACTGGGTTTCCCCCGACAAGGTCGAGCTAACGGCGGCGACCCGGTGGGTCACCACCTCAGGCTCTCCGGACTTCAGCTGGTAGGTCACCACATCGCCAATCCGGATCTCTTCCGTATCTGCAGGCCGCACTACGATTAACGACCCAGGAGGGAACTCTGGCCGCATGGAACCTGTCAGCACGGTATAGGCTGTGGCACCGCCGAGTTTTGGGATTACGATCATGACGGCGATCAAAGCCAGCACAACGAAGAGGGCAAACCAAGAGGCAAGTTGTCCGCTCCACCAAAACAGGCCAGTCTTTTCACGTTCTTTTCTGAGCTCCGCTCGTGTTTGCACGGTCATCGCTGCTGCCCGACAAAGCCCAGCCTGAGTTCCAGCTTCCCGCCGGCTGCTGTCTGGGACGCGCCAGCAGGAAGCGAGACTCGCACGCATAGGGTTTCTTCGCCCCCAGCGCTTTCGGCCGGCAACGGTCTGGGCGCTGCAAACTCCGCAGCATCCCCTAGCGACCCTGCATAGAGTTGCTCGCCAGAGAGCGGCTGCCCAGCTTCGCAAGCGGAGGCAGGCATACCGGCATGAATGCGCAACTGGCTTGCTTCGGACAAGGCAATATCAGCGGCAGTGGGTGAAGTTGCCGCGTTGACCGCTCCGTCCAACTGATAGCCCAGATCGCTGGTGCCGCCATTGCTGATCACCAGTGGCGCCTGCGTGAATTGCCCCGGAACAAGATTCTCGCTGCTGAGCCTGGTGAACTGGTGATGCTGCGTACCGTTTACCCCATCACCGGCAAGCAACTGCAAGGATCCGGTCTGCAGCGTTCCGGGATCCACACTGCTTTCTGCGCGCCACGAAGCGACCGTGCCTTGGGCGCCGAGTCCGAGCACCAAAAGCACGGCCGCTATCAACGCAAACTTCAGAGGCTTGGGCATATAGGGGCTATCCCGCGTTCGTTGCCTAGGAGCGGACTTGATCCAAGGTCAAGGTCAGGTCGCCCAAGTCAAGTGGCTGGTCATAGGTTGACGGCGGCGTGTCGCCTACGGCTCCTTCGGCAAAGGCAACGGTAATCAACACCGGAACGTTGTAGGTACCTGGCTCGGCAAAACTCAGCGTGCCGTCAGGTTCTTCCGTGATGCCAGTGGCCGAGGCGTCAACTTCAAGCCCCACGGTCACAAAGCCTTCCAGCGCGCCCAGCACGGTCTCGGCTTCGGCAATGCTCAAGACACCGGCAATATTCTTGCCCTCGGCGTCAATTGCGACGGTCTGGCTGTAGGTCACCGTATCGCCAGGTACAAGCTGCTGTGTTGCAGGGTTGAAGGGCTCCGGCGCTGCCGCGTTGCTGACATCTTGCCAAACGCCGTCGGCGCCCAGAGTCAGGTTCAGGTGGCCGGTCTCAACCACGCCTGCGTCTACCGTCTGCTGTGATTGCCAGCGTGCCACCGTACCGGCGCCACCGAGCAATAGGGCACCCGCGGCAACGGCCGCTACAGTCGCCTTGGTTACTTTCTTCATATGCTCCGCATCCTCAAAGTAGGAGTGCCTGCGATGGCACCTACCTTCAGTAAAGCGTATTTAGGAGCAAATTCAACTTGCTTTTAGCGCGAAGACTTCTTGGCTTCGGACGAGCTCGAGGATTTCTCGCGGGGTTTTCTCCCGCCACCTGAAGCACAATCAGATGTTTCCAAGCTAATCCGTGCTGAGTAGTGACTTTAGAGGATATCTAGATACTAAATTATATCGCCTAACTCCATGTGCCACCGCTAGCCTGTTACCCAATACCCGACCGGCTATAAATTATTGGCCAAGTAGATAACTCCTTCTAGAGCTGCCATCGCATCGAATAATTAAAGTCAGCGTTCTAGATTCGGAGCCGACGCAAATAGGTTCAACCCCATGGCGCGCGAAAGCTGCCCAATGGCCAGCTGTGCCCGAACCGAGTTGCCAGCCATATCCAAGGGTGGCGAAAAGGCGCCAATGGCGCCTTTGCCGGGCGCTACAGCCACGATGCCTCCGGAAACTCCGGATTTGGCTGGTATGCCGATTTCAAAGAGCCATTCGCCCGAACGCTCGTAGAGGCCGTTCGACGCCACAGCGGCCAAGGTGTCACGGCAGACATCCGCATCAACTACCTGTTTTCCGGTCACCGGGTTAACCCCGCCGTCGGCCAGCGTCGCGCCCATGACGGCAAGGTCGTAGGCGGTGACATTCAGCGAACACTGCTTGGTATAGGTATCCACGGCATCCAACGGGTCCCCCTCGAGACGCCCGTAGCTCTTGAGCAAACGGCCCAAAGCCTTGTTTCGTTCGTTGGCCAGCGACTCGGAGTGGTAGACCTCGTCATCCAGGGACAGCGCGCGGCCGGCGAATGCCGAGAGCCCTTCCCTGACGTTCTCCCACTTCTTCGCTGCGGTCTTGCCGGGAATCATTTCGGTGGTGGCAATCGCTCCGGCGTTCACCATCGGATTCATCGGGTGCCCATTATTCAGCTCAACGGCCATCACCGAGTTGAAGGACATCCCGGTGTTGTTCACCCCGATGCGCTCGCGCACGAGTTCGCGCCCATGCTCCTGCACGACCAAAGCGTAGACGAACATCTTGGAGATTGACTGGATGGAAAAGAGATGCCGGCAGTCGCCAACTTCATGCACGGATCCGCGAACGTGGGACATGGCAATGCCAAACAGGTTCGGATCAGCTTGGCCGAGGATTGGGATGTAGTGGGCCAGCAGACCGTCATCCGCATCGGCATAGCGTTCATGGGCCTCTTTGAGAAGCTCGTCGATGCGTTGATGCTCTAGGGCACCAGTGGATACCTGCTGTTCGACGTCGTCAAAGTCGGTAGGAATAGTTTCGTTATTCCCCTCCGAAGGATAGTTCATCTTCACCTGCCTTTGCCTATGGCGCCATTAGTTTCCTACTACCTGTTTTGAGACTACCAACAGCGACCTCAGCTGGCATCTTTCAATTCGGAGTGCGACTGGCCGCGCAGCTTCAACGATGCCAGCTGATCGATTCCGCGGTGGTGCTGCTGCGGCTCCTACCGTGGAGCAAAGTGTGTTTTCGGTGACAATGTGCACGGCCTTACAGCGTTAACTCCCATTCTGACCTAGCATTTTCAGTATGGCTAAGGGTATTACTTTTCATACGCGCAAATGGGTTCGCCCCGAAGACCTCAATGCAAATGGCACGCTGTTCGGCGGAAGCTTGCTGCGTTGGATCGACGAAGAGGCGGCCATCTACTCGATCATCCAGCTTGGCAACAAGCACGTGGTCACCAAATTCATGTCCGAAATCAACTTCATCGCTTCCGCCAAGGAAGGCGACCTCATTGAGATGGGCCTGACCGCCATCGACTTCGGTCGCACCTCGGTCACGCTGCGTGCCGAGGTACGCAACATCTTCACCCAGGAATCCATCCTGACCATCGAGAAGATTGTGTTCGTGAACATCGGCGAAGACGGCAAGCCAGAACCACACGGCTATGACCACATCACCTACACCCGTGACCGTATTCCCCTGGAAATCACCAAGGCTCTTATCTAACTTCCAGCGGATGCCTTCAGCCATTACCCGGTTGGCGGTGTGGAAACGGCCCCGATCCTCGTGACGAGGATCGGGGCCGTTTCGCATCAAGGCTCAATTTGCGTCCCGAAAATTTGCATACATTACCTCTTGTTCCGCGTGACTTGGTAGGGCAAAGTAAGTGCCGGACGCATTAAGCGCCTTTCCCCCAACCGAACGAGGTATTGAGTATGAGCCGGATGATCTTCGTCAATTTACCCACCGCTGACCTAGCCAAGGCGGACACTTTCTACGCTTCGTTGGGGTTCGAGAAGAACCCGGTCTTCTCTGACGAGAATGCTTCCTCCTGGATGATCAGCGATAACATCACCGTGATGGTGCTGGTCCAGGAATTCTTTGCCAGCTTCCTCGTCGATGGAGACGTGCCCGCACTGGGCGCACCGCACCGCGAGACCCTCAACGCCATCTCGGCTGACACCCGGGAGGGCGTGGACGAGTTCGTGGCCAATGCCCAGACCGGCGGAGGGAGCATCTACCGCGCGGCAGACGAGCCGTTCCCGGGAATGTACCAAGCGGCCGTGAAGGATCCCGACGGACACGTCTGGGAAATCGCATGGATGAGCCCGGAAGCCATGGAGAATCCTGGAGGCTAGTTCAACAATCGGCTAACAGGGGTTCTGCCGCTGGTCCGTTGGGGCCGCGGCGGGACCCCTGATTGCTGATCTCGCTAATCCGGCGTTTTAGCGTGCCGCCTGGCCTTTTTCTGCAGCCCCTTGCGGTATAGCTTCTTCATGCCGTCCGCCGGACGGATCGGCTGCTGCCATCTCGGTTCGAGCTCATCTCCCAAGGTCACCCCGCGAATTCTGCGTCCGAACATCGGCAGGACCCACTGTCGCAGCCACTCCACGTCGCGACGCACCGCCTGCACCGGAGATACCCGCTCGATGTCGCCGAAGTCTTCGAATGCAAGCTGATGGTTGGCCCCCAGGATCTCTAAAACCCTGATGGCCATGTAGCGATGCCCGGCCCGATTCATATGCAGCTTGTCGACGTCCCACATGCGCCGATCCCTGTAGACCTCCCATTCCCAGTAGTCCACCAACGTGACCGTGTCACCGTGCTGACGTGCTAGCTCCCGGACACGATCGTTGAATTTCCAGTTGCGCCGCTTAAACGGAGCAAGCATCGGGTGCACCGGGATGTCGAAGCCGGTAAACAGCAAAATTTGGGCCCCGGAGGTTGCCAGCCGCTCCACCGCGGCAGTGTAATTTGCCAGCACCGCATCCAGGTCCTTGCGAAACTCCAGAATGTCATTTCCGCCGGCATAAAAGCTGATGACATCCGGGTTCATGGCAAGGGCCGGTTCGATCTGCTCTTCGATGATTCGATCCAGCCGGCGGCTGCGGATAGCAAGGTTGGCGTAGCGCCACCCGGGATCTTCTTTGGAGAGCTGCTTAGCCACTCGATCCGCCCAGCCACGCACCCCATTGGGCAGGCGAGGTTCCCAATCCCCCACACCCTCGGTGAACGAATCCCCGATTGCTACAAATAGCCGACTCATGACTGGCTACGCTACCGTCGGCAATTGACCAGCCAATGACCTAGCGGCAAACGAAGCCTTACCGCCACATGTCGTTCGGGCTCGCCTTGGTGCGCGCGAATCGCCAAGCAGGCCTGCCCCGGGCCGACGATCAGCGACAGTCCGCAATTCTCGCTCAGCGCACCTCGGCCAGGCTGTTCATCACCGAGTGGCCGCCCACCTTCTCGAAGTCCTGCGAAACCTGAAGCGCAATCGCCTCGGCGATCCCTGCGGTATCCATTCCCATATCCGGGCCGGCGAGCACCGGGAGTTCACCGAGCACGTGCACCGCGGCGGATTCGATGGCCAGTGCCGCTTGAGTTTCGCCCAGATGCGCCAGCAGCATGGCCGCGGACAAAATGGCGCCAACGGGATTAGCCCACCCCTTGCCAGCGATGTCTGGGGCCGAACCGTGGATGGCTTCGAACATGCTCGGGGCCGATCCGTCGAGGTTCAGGTTCGCGCTGGCTGCCACGCCGAGTCCGCCCTGGATCACCGCACCCAAATCGGTGATGATATCGCCGAACAGGTTATCCGTGACCACCACGTCGAATCGTTCCGGAGCTACCGGCAGGTGGAAGCACATAGCGTCTACATGGACATAGTCCACTTCGACCTGCGGGTAGCGTGCCCCGACCTGCGTGACCACTTCCTGCCATAGCTTGCCGGCTTCGATGAGGATATTTTTCTTATGGCACAGGGTGAGTTTTCCGCGCCGGCTAGCGGCTAATTTGAATGAGTATTCGACCACTCGTGTGATGCCCGCACGGGTATTAACCGATTCTTGCACCGCCACGGTGTGCTCGGTGTTTGCGTGAATGGTGGACCCCTGGCCCACATAGGCGCCCTCGGTGTTCTCCCGGACGATCACCAGATCGCAGCGTTCGGGAGTCAGCCCGGCGATGGGCGTTGCCACACCCGGATAGAGCTTTACCGGACGCAGGTTCACGGCTTGCTCGAATTCCTGGCGCATCGCCAAGATGAAACCGCGCTCGAGGATCCCGGGTTCCACCGCGGGGTCGCCCATGGCGCCGAAAAGAATTGCCTCGTGACCGCGAAGTTGTTCGGCAAGTTCGGGGCCCCATAATTCTCCGGTCTGCAGGTAATGCTGTGCCCCCGCCTCATATTTAGTCAGCTGAAGCGCAAACCCAAACGCCTGCTGAGCCGCGGCCAGTACTTTCAGCGACCCGTCCATGACCTCGGGGCCGATGCCGTCTCCGGGAATTGCTGCAATGTTATAAGTTTTCACGCGGAATGCCTTTCAGAATTGTCCAGGAGAGCTAATTGCTTTTGGAAGTACTCGGAGAGGTGCTGCAGAGCCCTGCCGCTAGCACCTTCGCATAGGGCGAGGACAAGCTTCGCTAAGTCGGACAGCGAATTTTCAAATGCCTGCCCGTGCCGTCCGAGGCCGGGAAGGATGACTTCTTCGGTCATCCGCACCAAGCCCGAAAAGCTTTGCAGGTGGCTGTTGTCCGAAGCGTCGAGAAGTGCCAGGTGGAATCTGGACATCGGGCGTTGATCACCGGTGCGGGCCTGCTGGATCAACCGCTGAAGATCATCCAGCACCGTTTCGGGCAGTTGGCCGCACACCATTTTGCACGCCGCGGATTCGAGCAATTCGCGAAAGACCAGCGCCTCGCGGAGTTGGCTTCCGGCCATGCTCCGGACCGTCGCGCGGCCGCCCGCGTCGATGCAGATGATTCCCTCTCGCTCAAGCAGGCTCAATGCTTCCCGCAATGGGGTGCGGCTCAAGCCCAGCTCTTGGGACAGCTTGCTCTGCGCAAGAACCTGTCCGGGATGGTAGCGCCCGGAGAATACGCGTTCGCTGATTACTCCCGCGGTTTCCCGGGCCAGGGAGACATTGCTCCGCCATTCGGAAGTCATCGTCACCGCCTCGTGCTCCGGCGGTTGCCCGCGATTGTTGGTATCCAGAAGTTATTTGGTGAGAATCACTGTTCCCGGTGCATCACCACATGTCAATGAATTTAGGAGTTTTTGCAATAGTTGGTGCCATTTAGGCAAAATCCATTGACTGCGAGCTAGATCACTGATTAGCTTTGGTCATCTACTGGTCAGACCAGTAGTGCTTCTGATAGTCGACGACGCGAAAGCAGGAACGGTGTCCACTTATTCAAAGGCCTTTCCGGATGGCTTGCCCATTGGTGACGCGTGGGTTCCGTGCGAAAGCTCCGCACCAGTCGTTTTCCCCTACGATTCGTCGATCGTTGCCCAGGCTCCCGTCGGCACCACCGAGCATGCGAGCCAAGCGCTCGATGCGGCGCAGGCAGTCGCCAAGGAAATCGCGCGGCTGAGCACCGGAACCCGACGGGCAATTCTGCTTGCGGTTCACGAGAAACTCGCCGCCCATCGCGAAGAGCTGGAAAACCTGCTGGTGCTGGAAACCGGCAAGCCGCTGGTCGACTGCCGCGTTGAGGTCGCAAGAACCCTGACTACCTGGGCCGCGGCGGCCGAAGAGGTCGCCCACGCCCATGGCGAAACTGTCCCGCTGGACCTTCAGCCATCCGGTGCGGGAATGATCGGCTACTGGACCCGCAAGCCGGCAGGAATTGTCATTGGCATCGCCGGATTCAACTACCCGCTGCTGCTGGCAAGCCACAAGCTGGCTCCGGCCCTCGCCGCCGGCTGCCCCATCGTTCTCAAG
Source organism: Glutamicibacter sp. AOP12-B1-11 (assembly GCF_052379245.1). Taxonomy (NCBI): domain Bacteria; kingdom Bacillati; phylum Actinomycetota; class Actinomycetes; order Micrococcales; family Micrococcaceae; genus Glutamicibacter; species Glutamicibacter sp. AOP12-B1-11. Next base: position 62,268 of record NZ_JBQSYL010000017.1, read on the forward strand.
CCCGCCCCCAACACCCCTTTGGCCACCCTGTGGGCGGTCCACCTGATCCGCGAGGCGCTTGCCGAGCATCGGGTCAGTGCCGCGGCGGTGCAGCTGGTCACCGGCGGGATCGAGGTCGGGGAGCTACTCGTCGGCGACCCGCGCTCGGCCGTCGTCTCCTTCACCGGCTCCGCCGCGGTAGGCCACCAGATCGCGAAAAACGCGGCACCACGCAAGGCGGTGCTCGAGCTGGGATCCAACACCGGCTTCATCGTGGCCGCCGACGCGGTGATCCCGGACGCGGTGGACGCGGTGCTTCGCGGTGGGTTCTATGCCAATGGACAGGCCTGCATCTCGGTGCAGCGGGTGCTCCTCGATCAAAAAATCGCCAAGGAATTTGAACGGCAGCTGCTCGCCCGCATCTCCGAGGTCATCGTGGGCGACCCCCGCTCGGCCGACACCCGCGTGGCGCCGGTGATCAACGAAGCCTCCACCCAGCGCATCATGGCTTGGATCACCGCCGCCGTCGAACGCGGCGCGCAGGTGCTGAGCGGCGGCGAGGTGCGCGACGGGGCCATCCGGCCCACGGTGATGAGCGGCGTGCCCACCGATGCGCAGCTGTGGTGCGAGGAAATTTTCGGGCCGGTGATCTGCCTGCGCACTGTCCCGGATCTGGACACCGCCTTCGAACTGGTCAATGATTCGCGCTATGGCCTGCAGGCGGCGATCTACAGCACCTGCCTGAAAACCGCGTTCCGGGCCATCGATGAGCTGGAAGTCGGCGGGGTGGTAGTCAACGAAATTCCGGGCTTCCGTTCCGACATCATGCCCTATGGCGGGGTCAAGGATTCAGGCATAGGCCGCGAGGGACCGCGCTTCGCCATCGAAGAATTCACCGTGACCCGCATGGCCATGATCAGGCCGTAACTAGCAGTCCTCAGAGAAAGATTCATCGATGGATTACACGCAGTTGTTTCAGTTTTCCGGCCGCCGCGTCCTGGTGATTGGCGCAGGCAGCGGCATTGGCCGCGAGGCCGCGCTGGCTCTCGGCGCCCATGGCGCCGCGGTCATCTGCGCCGATCGCGACCTGGCAGCGGTCCAGGTCACCGCCGGCGAACTCGGCGCGAACGCTTCCGTGCTGGAACTCGATGTCCTGGATTTCCAGGCAGTACGGGCGGCAGCCGCCGAATACAGCGACATCAGCGCGCTGGTTTTCACCGCGGCCACCAACGTTCGCAAGCGCATCGTGGACTACTCCATGGAAGAATTCGATCGCGTGGTGAATCTGAACCTGCGCGCCTCCTTCGCACTGCTCCAGGCCTTCGCCCCGCGGATGGCGGCCAACGGCGGCGGGTCGATTATCGGCATCGCCTCCATCCGCGCCACGGTCGTCGAGCCCGGGCAGAGCGTCTACGCGGCCACCAAGGCGGCGCTGGTCCAGCTGGTGCGCACCGCCGCGGCCGAGTTCGGCGGCCAGTCAGTCCGCGTTAACGTCATTGCCCCTGGCGTTGTGGAGACCCCGCTGACCAGCCAGATCAAGGCGAACGAACAGTGGTACAACGCCTATTCCGAGAAGAGCGCACTGGGACGCTGGGCCAAACCCGAAGAAATGGCCGGGGCCATCGTATACCTGGCCTCGGCGGCCTCAAGTTTTGTCACCGGCTCGGTGCTGACGGTCGACGGCGGCTGGACCGCAATCGACGGACGCTTCACCCCGCCAAATTAGCCTGCACACCAGCTGGGGGGGTGCAGCGAGAACCCTGAGGGAAAGGATTTTAAGTTGCCGCAGACACCCGAAGCTCCGGCCGCGGCGAAGACCCGCGCCTTCGAGGCGATTGTCAGCCATATCGAGAATCAGGTGCTCGCCGGGGAGCTGAAAATCGGCGACCACCTGCCCGGCGAGCGCGAACTGGTGACCCGTTTCCAGATCAGCCGGTCCTCGGTGCGCGAAGCGATGCGGGTGCTTGAAAGCAGCGGCATGATCGCCTCCCGCCCGGGTGATCCGCGCGGAGCGGTGGTGCTTTCCCCTACGGCCACGCCGCTGCGCAAAATGATCACCCGGCTCACCCATACTTCCGCCTCCAGCCTTGCCGATCTGCTCATCTACCGCATGACCCTGGAGTCCTCGGCGAACTCGCTCGCCGCGACGAGGCGCACGGATGCCGATCTCTTGCAGCTGGAAAAGGCGATGGCGCGCATGCGGGCCGCGCGCCTGCAGGGCCAAATGGCCTTCAGCGAAGCTGACCTCGATTTCCATGATGTCGTCGCCAAGGCCAGTGGCCATGCCTTGTTGCAGATCTCCGGCGAAGCCGTGCGCCAATCAATTGAACAGCTCATCGCCTCGCGCATCGAGCAAAGCTCGGATGACCATGCACTGATGCTGCGCACCATCGATCATCACGCCGAGGTGTTTGCGGCCATCGAGCAAAAGGATGCACATCTGGCGGAGCATCTGGCGCGCAGCAGCCTATTCGAATACTACGGGCATCTGCTGGGCGCCGAGGAGCGCGAAGCATTGGCCGCCTTGGCCTCCTTCGGCAGCCCGGCCGAGCCCTGATCCCCCAAAGGGCAGGCTCGACCGTGCCCGGTGGGCCTAGTCCAGGGCCAGCCAATTCGGTGTTGCCTGCGCCGGGCGATGCGCCTCATACCAGCGTGCCGCGCGCAGCAGATCGGCATCGGCGCCGACCCGGGCGGAGAGCTGCACCCCAATGGGCCGCCCGTTGGCGGTGAACCCGCAATTGACCGTGGCAGCAGGTTGGCCCGACATGTTGTACGGAACGGTGAAGGCGATGTGGCTCATGGTCACATCCGGGTCCACCACCGGCATCGGCTGCTCGGCGGGGAAGGCGGCCATCGGCGAGACCGGGGAGATCACCAGATCGAAGCCTGCGGTCGCGGCGATCGTGGCCCGTTGCATCTGGTCGATCGCGCCGAAGTTCCGGATGGTGTCCGCACCATCAAATCCGGCGCCGCCGGCGCACCAACGCACGATGTAGTCCAGGACTTTCGCCTGGTCTGCTTCGGAAAGCTCCCGGTAGTCGGCCCAGGAACGGGTGCGCCAGAACTTGTCGAGCCGGTCCAGCATGCCTTGATCGATAAACGGATCCAGCCGCTGCACGTTGGCCCCGGCTTCCGCGAAGGTCTCCGCGACCGCTTGCACGGCGGCAAGCACCTCGGGATCGACCTCGGCTCCGGCATTGGCCACGGTATGCAGCCCGACCTTCAAACCCCGCACGTTGTCCCGCGGGTTTTCGAAGTCCATGGGCGCATAGGGGCGCGCGGAATAATCGCGGATGTCTGGCTGGCCGAGAATGGACATGAACGCCGCGATGTCATCCACCGTGCGCCCCATAGGTCCCGCGGCGCGTCCGATATACGGGGCATCCAGCGGAATCAGCCCGGCGCTCGGCTTGAGCGTGGCCAGCCCCTGCCAGCCGCCGGGCAGCCGAATCGAACCGCCAATGTCCGTTCCCACATGGAGCGGACCGTACCCTGCCGCGGCCGCCGACCCGGCCCCGGCGCTGGAGCCGCCGGTGGTCCACGCCGGATTCCAGGCGCTGCGCGAAATGCCGTGCAGGCTCGAGACGCCCGAGGAGAGCATGCCCCAGTCCGGCATCGTGGTGGATCCGAGGATCACCGATCCGGCTTCGAGAATCCGGTCGGTGATCGGTGCGTTGGCGCTGGGAACCTTCGGATTGGCCAGCGCGGTCCCCGAGGGCATGGGAATTCCCGCGCGGGCCACGTTTTCCTTCACCGTGGCTGGCACCCCATCCAGGGCACCGCGTTGCTGCCCGGTTGCCCAGCGTTTTTCACTCATCCGGGCTTGGCGGCGAATGTCTTCCGGATCGAACTGATACATGGCGTTCAGCACCGGTTCGCGTTCCTGGATCCGGGTGATCACCGCCTCGGCGACGTCGACCGGGGAGAGCTCTTTGGCCGCATACCTCTGGCCGAGCTCGCGGGCGGAGAGCTGGTGCAGCGCTGTGGTGCGTTTGGATAGCTGAGACATCTGGACCTTTCAAAATGCGCAAGTGCTTCTAGCGCAGTGCCAGTTCGTTTTGGAGGGACATCGAGGAGTTCACCAGTGTCCGGGTGTACTCGTGCTGCGGGTTCTCATAGATTTGTTCGGTGGTGCCGCTTTCGACAATCTGCCCCTCGTTCATCACCACCACGTTGTCGCAGATATAACGCACCACCCCCAAATCGTGGGAGACGAAGACCAAGGTGAGTTGGTAGTCATCCACCAGGTCGGAGAGCAGGTTCAGCACCTGCGCCCGAACCGAGACGTCAAGGGCGCTCACCGGTTCGTCGGCCACGAGCACCCGCGGTTCGCAGATCAGCGCGCGGGCAATCGAAATGCGCTGGCGCTGCCCGCCGGAGAATTGGTGCGGGAAGCGTTCGGCCGCGTCGGCCGGCAGCCCCACGGCTCCGAGCATTTCGGCCACCTGTTTGCGCAGCTTGGCGCTGTCCACCTTTTGCCCCGGGGCGAGCAGCGGCTCGGCGATGATGTCGCGGACCCGCATCCGCGGGTCCAGGGATCCCATGGGGTCTTGGAAGACGATCTGCAGCTGCTGGCGCAATTGCAGCAGATCGCGTTCCTTCGCTCCGGAGACCTGGTTTCCCGCGACCTGCACGCTGCCGGAGGAAGGCTGGTCAAGGCCCGCCAGAATGCGAAGCAGCGTCGACTTGCCCGAACCCGATTCGCCCACCACCCCGAAGCGCTGTCCGGCGGCCACCTCGAAGGACACCCCGCGCAGGGCGTGTACCTCGGAGGGCTTGCCGAAGAGGGTGGAACGGCTCACCGGGTAGATCCGATGCAGGTCCGCGACACTGATCACCGGGTTTTCGGAAGGCTCCCCCTGCGCGGCTGGCTCCGCCTCGCCGACGGTGGCCGGCTCCGGAGGGGCCGCCACCGGCTCTTCTGGGACCCGTTCCGCCGGGGCCGGCTCCTCCCGCACGCTCGGTGGCACATATGCCGCGGCCGAGGCCACGGTGAACAGGCGCCCCTGGGCGTCGGTGGCGTCCAGATCGGAGGCGGCAAGAAGTCCCCGGGTGTACGGGTGCTGCGGATTGCTGAAGACCTCTTCGGTGCTTCCTTCCTCCACCACCCGTCCGTTGTTCATGACCAGGACCCGGTCGCAGACGTTGGCCACCACCGACAGGTCGTGGGTTATGAACAGCAGCCCGGTGCCGCGCTCGGTCACCGATTCCAGGATCAGGTCGAGCACCTGGCGTTGCACGGTGACGTCCAGGGCGGTGGTCGGTTCGTCGCAGAGCAGCAGGCCCGGGTTGTTGGCCAGCGCCATCGCCAGCATGGCGCGTTGCCGCTGGCCGCCGGAGAGCTGATGCGGGTAGGAGCGTGCCGCACGTTCCGGGTCCGGGAGCTTCACCGATTCCAGCATCTGCACCGCCCGCGCGCGGGCCGCGGCCTTTGAGGGCACGGTCTTGTGGCTGCTCATGATCTCGGCGACCTGCGGGCCGACCTTCATCAGCGGATTCAACGCGGTCAACGGCTCCTGGAAGACCATGGCCATGTCCTTGCCGCGGATCTTCTGCAATTCCCGATCGCTGGCCTCGACGAGGTTTCCTCCATAGCCCGCGAGCTGAATTGAGCCTTGCGCGGTGACCCCTTCGGGGAGCAATCCCATCAGCGCCGAGGTGGTTATGGACTTGCCCGAGCCGGACTCCCCGATCAGGCCCACCCGGTCTCCGGGCGCCATGCTCAGGTTGAAGTCGCTGACCAGGGTGCGCGTCTTGGTGCCGATGGACAGGTTTTTGACCTCCAGCAATGTGGCGGCCTCTGCATGCTTCGCCATGATCAGCGCTCTCCGTTCAGTTTCGGGTCAAAGCGGTCGCGTAGCCCGTCGCCGAGCAGGGTGAAGCCGAGCACCGCGACGGCGATCGCGGCACCTGGCCAGACGGCCAACATCGGGAAGGTGCCAAGGAACTGCTGGGATTCTTGCAGCATGCGCCCCCAGGAGGGAACCGGTGGCGGGGTGCCCAAGCCAAGGAATGACAGGGCCGCCTCGGCAAGCACCGCGATGGCGAAGGAAACCGAGCACTGCACCACCACCATGCCCACGATATTGGGCATCACGTGGCGCCGGGCAATTCTCCAGCCGCTCTGGCTGGAGGCCTTGGCGGCCATGATGTATTCGGTGCTCATCACCTGCAGGGTTCCGCTGCGAGCCACGCGGGCGAACCCGGGGATCGAGCCGATGCCGATGGCGAGCATCGCGGTGAGCGTGCTGGCGCCGAAGACCGCACCGAACATGATGGCCACCAGCAGGGCGGGGAAGGCCAGCAGGATATCCGCGCCACGCATGGTGACCTCTTCGGTGATCCCGCCGCGCATTCCGGCGAGGATTCCCAAGGGCGTGCCGATGACCAGCGCGATGCCAACGGCCACCAGACCGACCAGCAAGGTGATGCGCGCCCCGTAGAGCACCCCGGAGAACACGTCCCGGCCGTAGCGGTCGGTGCCCATCAGGTGCGCGGCGCTGGAACCTTGCAAGCGGTCCGCGGGAAATGCCTGGACCGGGTTGTAAGGGGTCCAAAAGAATGAGACGAGGGCGGCGAGCACCACAACTGCCACCAATGATCCGCCCACGATGAGCGTGAGCGAAAGCTTGCGGCGGGTTTTCTCGACTGGTACTTGTTCGGCAGCCATTACGCTCCCTTTCGAATGCGGGGATCCAGGATCGTGTAGAGCACGTCCACCACCAGGTTGATGATCAGCGTGATGGCCACCAGCACCATCACCACCGACTGGACCGTGAGCAGGTCGCGGTTGCCTACCGCGTCCAGCAGCATCGATCCCAAGCCGGGGATGACAAAGACCCGTTCGATCACCACGGCGCCGATGATCAGCGCCGCCAGCTGCACGCTGGTCACCGTCAGCACCGGAATGGAGGCATTGCGCAAGCCATGCTTGACCAGTGATTCAAGCTTGCCCAGCCCCTTGGACCGTGCGGTGCGCAGGTAGTCTTCGCTCATCACCTCCATCACCGCCGAGCGGACGTAGCGGGTCAGGATCGCGCCCTGCACCGAGGCCAGCGCCAGCACCGGCAAGCACACACGGGCCAGGAAATCGCCGAAGTCTTCGCCCGGCGGCGTCCAGCCGTTGGCCGGCAGCCAGCCGAGCCCGACCGCGAAGACGACCACCAGCAAGATGCCCGCAAGGAAGTTGGGAATGGCAACGCCTAGCTGGCTGACCCCGCTGATGAGGATGCCGCTGGGGTTGCGGTGCTTGACCGCCGCGTAGGTGCCAAAAGGCACGGCGATCAGCAGCGCGACAATCATTGCCAGCACCACGAGGATCAGGCTCACCTGGACCCGGTCGATGATCAGCGGGCTGATATCTTGCCGGGTGACGTAGGAGGTGCCGAAGTTCCCGGCCGGCAGGCCGAGCGCCCAGTCGAAGTACTGCACGATCAGGGGCCGGTCGGTGCCGAACTCGGCCCGCGTCTTGGCCAGTAGTTCCGGGGTGGCGTTCACGCCCAAGGCGATCTGCGCCGGGTCCCCGGGAATTGCGCGCATGAAGAAGAACACCGCAATAGTTGCAATCACGTAGGTGACAGCAAATCTCACGAGGTTAGTCAGTAATCGGATGCCCAAGTGCGTTCCTCTCTGCCGAAGCGGTGCTGCGGATTACTTCCAGCCGAGGTTGGTCAGATCCAGCGCCTCGGTCACGGAGTTCTCCGGAATTCCGGTGACCTCCGCCTTGGCAACGACGATGTTCGGGAAGATGAACAGGGTATTCGCCGCCGCGTCGTCGACGATGGTGCGCACCACCTGCTTCATGCCCTCCACGTAGCCCGCTTCATCGGCGGCGTCCGCCTCGGCAGCGAGGTCCTTGATCTTTGAGTTGTCATAGCCCAGGTAGTAGTCCGGATTGTTGAACATGGCCAGCACGTCCCGGCTTTCCACGGCCAGCACCACGGACATCTGGTAGTCCTGCTTGGTGAAGACCTCGTCCAGCCAGACCGCAGGGAATTCCGCCGATTCGATTTTTGCGTTGATTCCCACGTCGGCCAGCTGGGAGACGACAATTTCGGAGACCGCCGTGGCATAGGGGCGGGTCGGGACGGTGAAGGTGATATCCAGGTCCTGGGCGCCGGCTTCCGCCAGCAGGGACTCGGCCTTGGCCGGATCGTAGGGGTAGACGTCGTTGAGATCTTCGTAGTACGGGTCGGTGGTCGGGACCGGGCCGCCGACCACCGTGCCGTAGCCGTTCCAGGCGGTGTCCACCACGGCCTGCCGGTCGATGGCATGCATCACCGCCTGGCGCACCCGCAAGTCGTCGAAGGGGGCCATGTTGTTGTTCATCGACAGCACGATTTCACCGTTTGAGGTGCCGTCGAGGACCTGGTACTTGCCATCGGACTCGAAGCTGGAGAGCAGCTCCGGGGACTGCATGTTGTAGACGACATCCACGTCTCCGGACTGCAGCGCGTTGGTAGTGGCCACCGCATCGGCGAAGTAGCGCAGCGAGACGTTCTCCACTGTGGGAGCTTCGCCCCAGTAGTCCTCGCGGGTCGCGAACTCGATGGACTGGCCGCGATTCCATGCGTCGATCTCGTAGGGGCCGGTGCCGATGGCGGTCCCCGCCAGGTCATCGACTCCGCTCGGATCGAAAATGGCGCCGACCAGGGTTCCCATATCGAACAGCCAGGCATTGCTTGGCTGCTTGAGGGTGATGGCGACCTCGGTGTCGCTGTTGACCTCCACCGAGTCGACGATATCCATCTTCTTCTTCAGGCTGGAGACCCAGGCGTCGGACTGGACGCGTTCGATGCTGAACTTGACGTCCTCGGCGGTGAAGGCCTCGCCGTTGGAGAAGGTTGCGCCCTCGCGAAGCTTGAAGGTGTAGGTCTTGTTGCCGTTGCTCAGCTCCCAGGACTCGGCGAGCAGCGGCTGGATCTTGCCCGCCTGGTCGATCTCGACCAGGCCTTCATACACGTTGGACATGAGCGCCTGCGGGATGGCGGCGCCTGCGGTGGTGGTGAAGTCGAGGTTGACCGGTTCACCGGTCAGCGCCACCGTGACCGAGGTGTTTTCCGCCGAGCCTTCCGAAGAATTTCCGCCGGATCCCGCCGAGCAGGCGGTCAGGACGAGGGAACCAACCACTGCGGCCGCTGCCAATCGGCAGTAATTCTTTTTCGCGCTCATGAGATCTCCATCGGGTCAAAGTGACAACTGAGTGATGTGATCCATACAACACCATATATGCTGATATTTCTACTAAGTTTTCTGGTCTTACCAGTAAACGACATATTTGGTGGAGACCGCGCGGCCGGGGCAGCTGCGCTAGCTTTGTCCATAACGCACTCATCCTCGCAATCAAAGGAAGGCTCCACATGAGCAAGCTGACTTTCACGCCGGCCGTGCCGACATTGACCTACGAGCGAGTTGTGCAGCAAATCGAAGAGGCGATTCTTTCCAAGGAAATCGAGCCCGGGCAGCACCTTCCCAGCGAACGCGAGCTGATGGTGCAATTCTCCGTGAGCCGGCCAACGGTGCGCGAAGCACTGCGCGTATTGCAAAGCCAGGGGCTTATCGCTTCTCGGCCCGGCAGCCGCAGCGGCCCGATAGTTCTGCCGGTTTCGCCGGATAATCTCGGACGCTCCTTTGCCAATATGGCGCGGATTGCCTCCTTGTCGCTTTCCGAATTAGTCCAGTTCCGCATCGTGCTGGAAAGCTCGGCCTGCCAATTGGCGGCGGTCATGCACAACGCCGAACAGCTGGCCGCGATGCGCGACGCCATCGAACGGATGGAGGTGGAAGCGGGAACCGGATCGGATTCCTTCAACCGCGCCGACCTGGATTTCCACGCAGCCGTCTGGGAGGCCAGTGGCAACGCGTTGCTGCGGATCTGCGGCGAGGCGGTATCGGGAGCCATCCTCAACGTCATGAATGAGCAAATGAGCCATTCGGAGAACGAGCGGCGTGAAATGAAGAAGGTCGTGGCCCTGGACCGCGCCATCTTCGACGCCATCGCCGCCGGCGAGCCCGCCACCGCGGGGAACGCGGCCAAGACGGCCATCTCCTCCTACTTCAAGCACAGCCTGGATGAAGAGGGCCTGCGCGGCCTGCAGGCGCTGGTCAACCCCGCCTAGCAGGTGGGGCTCAGTGCGCGGTGAGGTCTTTTCGCATGATCAGCCGCGGCATCCGGCTGGCCACCGCATCCGTGCTCCCGATCAGCTCGAATCCCACGCGCTCAAACATTTTCCGCGTCCCCACAAATGCCATGGTGAGGTCCATGCGCCCCTCGGGATCCACCGGGTAGGCTTCCACCGCGGGCGCGCCGAGCGCCTGGGCGTACCGAAGGGCGCCGGTTAGCATTTCGGTACTTACCCCTTGCCGGCGGTAGCCGCTGCGGACCACAACGCAGATAATGCTCCACACCTTCAGGTCATCCACCGGGCGAATGAGCTTCGAACGCTCCAGCAGCGGGATCTGCGACCGCGGGGAAATACTGCACCAGCCCACCGGTACCGAATCCCGGTAAGCCACCACTCCCGGCGCGATGGGCTCGGCGCTCAGGGCGCGCATTGCCGCTGCCCGGTCCCCGGCACCGAGCAGCTCAATTTCCTTGGCTCCCAGGCGATGCGAAAGGCACCAGCAATGCTTCTCGCGTCCGCCGGGATTGACCACCGCGGCGAAATCCGCAAAACGATCCGCGGTCAGCGGCAGCACTTCCCAGTTGGCCTTGTCTGCTGCTGGACTCTGCGCATTTGCTTCCATGCATCCATCCTGCACCCCCGGGTGCTTTGGCGATAGCCCAAGAAAATCATTCGGGTTTTCCCTACCCTTCTTCTCCGGATCTCTCGATGTTGCTGGCGGCCACGTCAGCATACTGTTGAGCTATGACTTCATCACCAAAGCTTCTCCCGGACGAGAACACCGTCCGGCCACCGTTGAGAATCGGACTGACGATTCTTCACCTGGCAGTTCTGGGCAGCGTCGGCACCGCCATCTCTTGGCTCTTGCTCGGCTGGCTCGCAGCAGGTGCCGCGCTGATATTCCTCCTGGGATTCGGCATCATCGTGCTCATCGGCTTGCTCTACGCGCTCTTCGGGCTCTCTTGGCTCGAAATACAGCGCGTCTCCGGGCTCTATGACCTGAACGTCGCCACCTTATCCTGGCGTCCACGACGCCGCGAAGGGTTCGGCGAGTACATTCGCTCCCTGGGCCGGAACCTCGCCAGCGGACGCATGTGGGCCTCCTTTGGCAGCTTCGTGCTCTCCTGCATCTTCGGCTCGCTGATGATCGGCGCGCTGCAGTGGACGGTGCATACCGCAATCGTCGGCTTCGCTCCGCTGAGCGCCACCGACACCGTAACTGGTCCCTTCGGACTGCTGGTTCCGGCTTCCCAGGCCCCCTGGCTGTTCCTCTTCACCCTCTTGGGTGCCGCGGTGATAGTCGGCCTGGCCTTCTTGCACCGCGCGGTCACCTGCGCCATCATCGGCGCGATTGCCCGGGAATCCGCAATGACCGAGCGGGTGCGAACCAGTTCGGTCCAGCGTGAAGGCGCGGTGCGTGCCGCTGAGGTGGAACGCACCCGCATCGAACGCGACCTGCACGACGGGGTCCAGCCCCGGCTGGTGTCGGTGGGCATGACCTTGGGCCTGGCCCATCAGCAGATCGACAAGGACCCGGCGCAGGCCAAGGAGCTGATCGCCGAGGCGCATGCCTCGACCAAGTCGGCGATTACCGAGCTGCGCCAGCTCACCCGCGGGATCTACGCCTCGGTGCTCGATGACCGCGGATTGGATGCGGCCCTGTCCGCGGTAGCCGGACGCAGCCATATCCCGGTGCAACTCGATGTGCAGCTTTCCGGACGCTACCCGAGGGACAGCGAATCGGCGGTGTACTTCGCGATTGCCGAGGCGCTGACCAACTCGACCAAGCATTCCCGGGCGGCGACCTGCCGAGTGACGGTGCGCGAACGCGAGGAGGCCGGCAGGCGCTGGCTCTTCGCGCGCATCGAAGACAACGGGGTGGGCGGGGCGCAGATCCTGCCCGGCGGCGGACTGGATGGGATCAACAACCGCGTCCTGGCTGCCGGCGGCACGCTGCGCCTTGACAGCCCGCAAGGCGGTCCGACCGCGGTGGAGGTGAACGTGCCATGCGCGTCCTAATCTGCGAAGACTCGGTGCTCCTGCGCGAGGGCCTGGTCAGGCTGCTGGACCACTCCGGGCATCAGGTGGTCGCGGACCTGCCTGATACCGGCGGACTTATGGATTTCCTGGCCCAGGCCGAGGAATCAGCATTCCCGCAGATCTGCATCCTGGATGTGCGGCTGCCTCCGACCTACACCGACGAGGGAATCCGCGCCGCGCTGGAGGTACGCAAGAACTACCCGCAACTTCCGTTGCTGGTGCTCTCCCAGTACGTGGAGGAACGCTACGCTTCGGAGCTGATCTCCATGCAGTCCGGAAGCCTGGGCTACCTGCTCAAGGACCGCGTTGCGGATGTCACCGAGTTCATTGCTTCGCTGGAGCAGATCGCCGGTGGCGGCACGGTACTCGACCAAGAGGTGGTGGCACAGCTGTTGACCAGACGCAATCACGATGACCGGATGCAACGGTTGACCGACAGGGAACGCAGCGTGCTGACGGCGCTGGCCGAAGGCAAATCGAATCAGGCCATTGCCGCCTTGCTGTTCCTTTCGGAGGCAAGCGTTGAAAAGTACATTACCTCGATCTTCCAGAAGCTTGGACTCGAGGCAGATGGGACAGGAAACCGGCGTGTGCTCGCCGCCCTGGCTCATATTCAAACTCTGGGCACCACTCGCAGCGACAGGACAAACCCATGAACTCCCCAACCATCAACGCGCCGGTTGCACCGCAGAATCCGCAACCGGCCGGCTCGAAGAAAACCTTGACCCTGGTGCTGGGCCTCATCGGCGCACTGGTCATCCTCGGGGTGATCGCCACCTCGGCTTGGCGTGCTTCACACAGCCTCGCCAACTCCAGCAGCTCGCAGAGCGTCGGCGCCGGGGGCGTCACCGCACTGGAGGTAGACGCGGATGCCGGAAGGTTCACCGTGCTCTTCGCCAATGTTCCCGAGGCAACGCTGGAGGTGCGCAGCGCACGCAGCGGCGAATGGAAACTCCGCCGCGACGCCGGCACCTTGCTGGTCAGTTCGCCCAACGACTGGGGCGACTGGTGCTTCACCGGTTGCGACTGGGATGAAAACGAAGTCACGCTGACGCTGCCTAGTTCGCTCAACGAAGGCACGCTCGATGCGGATCTGAAGATGTCCGCCGGAGAATTTTCGGTCGATGGCAACTTCAACGATCTGGTCATGGAGATGAGCGGCGGCACCCTGGATGCTTCCGGCTCGGCCAAGGGCTTGAGTGTGGAACTGGGAGCCGGGAAAACCGATATCGACATGGCTGACGTGCAGAGCGCGAACTTCGATGTTTCCGCCGGCCGCATCGACAGCACCTTCACCGGCAGCGCGCCGCGCAGCGTCCAGGCAGAAGTCAGCGCGGGGATGCTGCAGCTGACCCTGCCGGATACCGAATACAACGTGCTCCAGGATGTTTCGGCAGGCGGCGTGGAGAACGGCCTGAGCGTCAACTCCGCCTCGGAGCACCAGGTTCAGGTTGAGGTCTCGGCCGGGAACGTGGTCTTGCGCCCCGGGGCGGAAGCGACAACGCCAACGAAATAGGCGCAATCTTCCGGTAAGACGAAGCTGGCCTCGGGCCGAAGCGGATCTCCGCGTCGGCCCGAGGCCAGCTTTCATTTTAAGACTATGCTTGGTTCTTCTTCATGGCTTCCAGCCGAGCCTCGATTTCAGAAGCACCCGACGCCAATAACAGCCATATCGTTGAATGAACAACCACAGATCAACACTCTTTGATGGCAATCTGCCAATACGTTAGACCTTCTCGTTGTCAGTTGTCGCACTTCTATACTCGTTTAGATTCCGCGCGGAAGCTCCAAATTGACAACGTCATACAGTAAATACTCTCCCCCTGAAGTGCAAAGCAGGCCTGAAAACTCAATCAAGAAATCTAGATAGAACTTTGAATCTGATCGTTCTATTAGTCAGAAATTGCTCCATCAGCCTCGGATGGAATCCTATCTCAGCATAAAAAGATTTACCGTTACTCAAATATTGATACGACTAGGACTTTAAGGTCAAGTTGACTAAAAGATAGAACCTCAATCCCTTGATAGAGGTTGAATGATAGGATTCTATCTGCCAAGATAGTAACCAGATAGCGGCTCACATGGTCCCGCATCTTGATGATAGGAAAGCATAATGGATCTAAACGAAGCAGTTCTCACCACATTGACTGAAACATATGGTCGGACAATAAAGGCAGAACTTAACATCGAGACGCTTCAGAAGCGTGACGCTGAAAAGGACGATCTCATCCAAAAGTTGACCGAGCGTATTGTTGCTCTTGAAAACCTTGCGGGTGCTCCTACCCAGATGCCTGTTGAAGATACCAACGAAACCGAAAAGGTACCAACTACACGTACCGTTGCGATCACTAGCTTGGCTGCTAAGTTAAAGCAAGCAGGACTCGAAGTCTCAATAAAGGGCCATGGCAATCGGGGAAGCAACAAATTGCGGATCGTTGAAAAAGATGGAACAGAACACGCCTTTTATTTAGCTGCGAGCCGCAATTACTTCGATAGCTCAGATAATTTTTCTGCGTGGCACACTCCACGCCCTGAAGACGTTGATAGTGAGCGCTACGAGTCCTTCGTACTCTCGGCAGAAGACGAAACGGGTAACGCTCTCTTCTTTATCTTAACTAGTGAAGAGATGAAGGAAATAGTACGTGACCGACAAATCAATGGCGGTTTCTACCACTTCTATATCGGCCGTTCGCATGGAGACTCAAACACATTCGTTGATCACCGCGGTAGCGAAGAGACTGACTTCACCCCGTATTACTCGGCTTGGGGATCACTAATTCGATAATCATCCGCGGTAGAAATAGAGCGAGTCGGAGAACAAATTTGTTCTCCGACTCGCTCTTTATTTCTCTGGCACTACTATGCTTGGTTCTTCTTCATGGCTTCCAGCCGAGCCTCGATTTCAGACATCTGCGGGGCCTGGGATTCAACGGCTTGCGGTGCTGGGGATTCATCGAGCACGTTCTGCTCGCCCTTCATCGCCGCAAGGCGGGCCTCGATCTCGGTTTCTTCACCTAAATCTTCTAGTGCGGCGAACTGCGAGTCGAGCGAGGAGGCCGCAAGTTCGGAAGCTCCGCGGACCTTGGCTTCGTCCTGGCGGATCTTATCCTCGAAGCGGCTGATCTCCGAGGTTGGATCATTCAGGTCCAAGGCCTTCAGGGTCTCCATCATCTGGCCCTGGGTCTTCGCATTGCGGGCACGAGCGACGAGCTCATCACGCTTGGCGACAAGTTCGACGCGCTTGGCGCCCATGGTGTTCAGCCCGTCCTTGAGCTTGGCCACCACCTCGCGCTGGGAGGCGATGCGCGGAGCGAGGTCCTTGACCTTCTTCTCCGCCGCCATCTGGCGCTGAATCGCGACGGTGGCTAGCTGATTGAACTTCTGCGCATTGGTGGAGTCCCCGGCAGTGGAGAACTCCTCGGCCTTATTCGACGCCGCGAGCGCCTTCTTGCCCCAGGACTTGACCTCTTCCATCGCCTTGGCCTGGTCGTCCTCGGCCATGCGCAGATTGCCGATGGTCTGGGCTACCGCCGATTCGGCTTGGGCAATGTTGTTGGTGTAGTCGCGGACCTGCTGGTCCAGCATCTTCTGTGGATCTTCGAGCGCGTCGAGTGCCGCATTGGCGTTGGCTTTGCCGATCCCGAAAATACGGGCCCAAATTGAGCGTTTCTTGGCCATGGTGCGTCCCTTCGTTAACCGCAGCTTTAACTCTATGCGACGCGGCACCCAGCGCTAAACTGCGCGGCTGAATTCCGCGGTGCGTTGAGCGTGTTTTCCCGGCTCCGCACGGGGTCGGCGTAGTTCTCTAGCTGCCCTCGGCATGGCGGCGGGTCTCCTCTGCAATTTTGACAATGCGCTCGATCACGCTGCGTGTGCTCACCCGGGATTGCGCTTCTGGCCTCGTCAGCACGTCGATATGCCGGCCCAGGGCGAGTGACTGGATCGGGCGCAGCACCACGTGCTCGCGGAAGTATGGGATCAAGCCGGTGTACCGAGGCAGCAGTCCCACCATGCGCGTCTCGGCGATAATGGCCGCCACCAGATTGAACTCATTCACCCGGTGCGTGATCTGGATCGGCGTGCCCGCGCTGGCAAACATCGCCTGGACCAGGAGCGGCTCCAGCGCGAAGCCTTCATGGGCCGCGACCCAGGTCTCCCCCACCAGATCGGGCAGGCTCACCGTCTGCTGTTTCGCCAGCGGATGCTCCCGGTGGATCGCCACGTCGATCGGCTCCTGCAGCACGGGAGTGACATGCACCCGCTGGCCCGGCCAGGGATCCGAGGCCAGCGGGCGGTGGGCGATCACCACATCGTGGTCGCCGACCAAATCGATGAAACCGTTGATCGACACATCCTCGTCACGGCAGCGCACCGCCGGCCCATCGGGGTCGGCCAGGCTGCTGGCGATCAGCGACGGAAACCAGGCCAGGCCGGCGCTGTGGAAGGCGGTGACTGAAACCGGCTCGCGGCGCGCCAAGAGATACTCCGCCACCGAGTTCTCCGCGCGAGCCAGGGATTCGAGCACCTCGCCGCCGGCATCCGCCAACCGCTCGCCCGCGGGAGTGAGCACCAGCACGCGGCCGCGTTGCTCGGTCAGCGGCAGTTGAACGCCCCGCTGCAGCGAAGCGAGCTGTTGGGATACGGCGGACGGGGACAGATGCAGCGCCTGCGCCACGGCGGTGACCGACCCCCGGTCCCTGAGTTCCCGAAGAGTTCGAAGATGATGCACTTCCATGAAGCTCAGCTTACGCGATAGTGAAGATACTGCCCGTTGTTCTGCATGGAATGCCTCTCTACTGTAAAAGCATGACCTCCGCTTTTCCCCGCCTTCGCCGCGCCCTTCCCGACCTGGTACTCCTGATCGTCGCAATCATGTGGGGCGGAAGCTATCTGGCAACCCAAGACCTGGCGGCGGCCTCCTCGGCAGCTGCGGTGATGTGCGCCCGGTTCCTCCCCTCGGCCGCGATCCTGTTGTGCGTGCATCTGTCCCGTCCCCAATTCAGGCTCCGGGATTCGGCCCTTCCCGGCATGGCGCTGGGCACGCTGCGCGCGGCGACCATCGCTCTGGAGACGATCGGGGTCACGCTCACCAGCGCCACAAACGCGGGACTCATCATCGCTCTGTCCATCCTGCTCACCCCGATCCTCGAATCCGCACTCACCAAAAGACGGCTCTCCCCCTCGCTGGTCGCAAGCATCCTGCTCGCCCTGATCGGGATCATGCTGCTCGTGGGCGGGCAAAGTTTTTCCGAGCTCAACATCGGCGATGGGCTGATGCTCGCCGCGGCGGCAACGCGGGCCCTGCTCGGTGTGGCCGAGGCGCGGTTCACCGTCGGCAAGAACGCCGACGTGCTGGGCTTGACCACGATGGAGATCGTATTTGGCGCGGCCATCTTTGCCGCGTGGGGCGGAAGTTCGCTGCTGGATCACATTCCCGACTTCGGTGCCGCGAATTGGCTCACCATTGGCTATCTCTGCCTCGGCTGCACCATCTTCGCGTTTCTCGGGCAGCTGTGGGCGACGAAGCACACCTCGGCATCACGGGCGGGCATGCTGCTCGGCACGGAACCCGGATGGGCGCTGCTCGTCGGGGTGCTTCTCGCGGGGGAGCGCATCGGCACCCTCGGATACGCTGGTGCCGCGGTGCTGCTCTTTGCAACCTGGTGGGGCGCACGTGCCGAGCGGCGCTGGCGGGGTAGCGGACCGAGCCGCCCGAAGGCCCCCGCACCGGTGGTCCGGGGATGATTGCGCTAGATGCCCGGGGCCGGAAAATACTCCGGCCTGGCACCGCAACGAGATGCCCTGGCACCGGCGCGACAAGAATGGCACTGCGGAAAGGCCCCGCATCGCCTCGGATGATCATCCGCTACGCGGTGCAGGCCTCATTGGAGCATCCGGCATCGCGTGGAAGATATGTTTCGGTTTCCTCGACCTTTTCCCACACCACATGCCGGTGCTGTCCGCAGCGCTCGCAAGACGGTGCCAAATACGTGGCCCGTTCCTCCATGGTGTATGCCCGAAAATCGCCCATCTCGACCTCCCATAGTGTGTGCGAGCCCCGCGCTGTCGCAAGTGCCGCATTGTTTGGTGCCTTCACTCTACGCCCGGTTTTCGAACCCGGCTATAGCTACTTTGCTTAGGGCCTCACTAGGGAAGATCCAGGTGCTCCAAGCACATGGCGGGTGACGGGGCCCTACTGCACACCAGGCTTACGAATCAGGGCCTGCGAAGCTATGATTTCTTGTCATTTTCTTTGCGCACGGTTGCCGACAGCAGGTAGTTCGAGCCCAGCCGTCCCCACTCTATGGTTCCGCCGTCCTCTTCGGTTGCCGTACGCAACCGGGTCAGGCCCTGCCCGGGACGGGCCTGCGGATTAGGCCTAGGAACACCGTTGTTGCGCACCGACACGGTCCAGTGCGGAGTCCCGTTTTCGTCATCGTTCTCGCGGATCCAAATGACTATTTCGCTCGGATCCGCATGCTTAACCGCGTTTGTGGCGGCCTCACGGATAATCCGCATGGCTAGCTGCGGGAAATTCTCGGTTTGCCCAAGCCCCGAACTATGGATGTTCACCTCAATTCCGGCATCGCGCAGCGAGGCGGCAATCCGTTCGACATCTTCGAGGGTGGCAGATAATTCCTCGGGAGGTTCTTGATGCCCCAAGGCATCGAAGGTACGGCGCAGGGCCGTTAACGCCCCGGTCACCGCTTGGCGCACATGAATCAGGCGCAGAGCCGTGCTGGTATCGGTCAGCTCGGAGTCGAGGGCAGCATTAGTATGCAACGAAGCCACCGCAAGGTTGTGGGCAATCTCGTCATGAAGCTGATAGGTCACCCGTGCGCGTTTGGTCAACTGCTGCTGTGCTGTTTCCGCGTTCGACGCCCGGCGGGCCACGTGCTCAAGCTGTTCCATATGCTCGCGCAGGATCTTGCGGTTTGCCCGCAGTTCTCCGAAGGCAACGGCCAGCAGCGCCAGCGCGGCGAAGGCCAGCAGCTCATAATCGAAGATTTCTGCCGGTGCTTGTCGCTGGATCAACTGTAGCGCCATGCCGAAGAGCAGGATGCCCGCCGCGCTAAGCAACGCGAAGGTGCGGTGTCCGGCACGAGTTGCCCCCGCGAGAAAATAAAGCAGGGGGATAACTAGTGCAATATGCGGCAGTTCAAGCGTTAGCCAGGCACAGATCCCCAGAGCTGCGATGAGCATGATCGCACGCGGAAAACGGTCTTGCAGTACGGAAAGGACGGCGAACCCGACGGCAAGAAT
This sequence comes from Glutamicibacter sp. AOP12-B1-11, assembly GCF_052379245.1. Taxonomy (NCBI): domain Bacteria; kingdom Bacillati; phylum Actinomycetota; class Actinomycetes; order Micrococcales; family Micrococcaceae; genus Glutamicibacter; species Glutamicibacter sp. AOP12-B1-11. Next base: position 81,674 of record NZ_JBQSYL010000017.1, read on the forward strand.
TCCGGCAGCGACTACGAGTGCAGGGCCAAGGGATTCTCCCCACCTTGCGGGATCGCCGACGAGGCAGAGAAGCATGACGGCCAGAAATATGGCCGCTGCCCAGAGACTCTTACTGATGCGCAGGCTGCCGTTTTCTTCCACTGCTTCAGTCTATGTCTCTCCCGCCCAAACCTCGGGATCCGAGTAGCTGATTGCAGGTCATCCGATCCGGAATGCTCTTGGCGGGCTAGGCGTCGATGCGAATTGGGGCGCCGTTGTCTTCGACAAAACGAGGCCGGCCCGCCATGATGCCGGTGAAGGTCTGGAAAATGATCACCGCAGCGATCAGCAATAGCGGCGTGGTCCAGGAATTGGTCACCTCGTGGAGGGCTCCGACGAGGAAGGGCCCGGGAATTGCGATCAGGTAGCCCACCGATTGCCCGAAGGTGGAAAGCCTGCTCACCCCGGCCGCGGTATGCGCCTTGAGCCCGATCATGGTCAGCGCTAGTGGGAAGCTCGAACCGCAGATGCCTAAAAGCGCCGCCCAAATAAAGGCTCCCTGCACCGGCGCGATGAATATGCCGATCACCGCCAGTATCCCGGCTATGCCATTGATAATCACCAGAGGCCCCTGGTGCGAAAACCGTGCAGCGAGTGCCGGCATGATGAAGGACAGCGGCACCCCGACGCCGAGGATCACCCCGAGCAATGCACCGGAATACGCTGGGTTCACGCCGAAGTCGGTGAAGATCTTCGGCGCCCACCCCATGAGGATATAGGCGACAGTTGATTGGGCGCCAAAAAAGAGTGCCACCCACCACGCGGTGGCGTTGCGGCTCATCGGCCCGATCTCCAGGGCGGCGACGGATAGGTTCGAGGAAGGCAGCTGGCGCTGCGCGATCTGATTGCGCAACCCGAAAAAGACTACGACCCAGATGAATACCGCAATCAGCGCAAGTATCGCCCAAATCCCTAGTCCTCGTCGCCAGGCGCCGCCCACTGCCTCGTTTACGGGCACCGCGACGGTTGCGACGACCGAGGCGCCGAGGGCCACCGCGGTGGTGTAGGCGCCGGTGACTATTCCTATTTTTGCGGGGAACCAGCGTTTGACGAGCACCGGCATCAGGATATTGCCGACCGCGATGCCGGCCAGCGCCACCGCGGTAAAGATGAAGAACACCCAGGTATTGGGGGCCACCGAGCGCAAGGCCAGGCCAAGAAGAATTGCCAGCATTGCGGCGATAACTACCACTTCTGGGCCGCGTTTTCCGGCCAGCTTGGGGGCCAGCGGCCCGAGCAACGCGAAGCAAAGGGGCGGCACGCCGGTGATGAGCCCGGCGACGAAGCCATTCATGGCCAGACCGTCAATGACCGGGTCCAGTAGCGAACCAAGTGAGGTTACCGCCGGGCGCAGGTTCAACGCCGCGAATACCAAGGCGATGATCAGCAGCGCGCCGAAGCCCTTGGGCAGCACTGGGTGTTTGGAGTCCATGGCTTCATCCTAGCCAGCGAACATCGGGTAACAGGCCCTTGATTACCTCTTACGCAACGGCGGGCGTGAACTCTCAAGTTCACGCCCGCCCTTTGGCCAAGCTACTGCCGGTGCTGCTTCTGGCCTTCCATCGCCGAGACGACCAGATTGCTCGCTTCCAGCGCCGCGCCCGCGTCGACCGCGCCGATCCAGGCCTCGGTGGTTGCCACCGCAGCCCAGTTGGAGTGCAGCAATGCCATCAAGGTTCCATGCACCTGTTGCGCGCTGGCGGAACCCGCCTCGTTGCCGATGTTGATGGCGCCGGTTGCGTCCGAGAGCACTTCGACCTTGAATCCCAGAGGTTCGGCGGCGGCCACGGAACCGATGACGCAGTTGTTCGTCATGTATCCGGTCACCGCGATCGTGTCTATCTCATTTTCGCGCAGCCAGCTTTCGAGCTCGGTGCCGGCAAAAACACTGGCGTAGGCCTTGGTGAAGACCTTCGCGGCCTTGTCTGCACGCCGTTCGATTTCAGGGTTCAATTTGAAGGTTGCCGAACCATCTGCGAACACCGGCGCTTCGGACGGAAGCTGGTGCTGCACGATATATACCGGAATTCCGGCGCTCTGCGCGGCGTCGATCGCCTGGGCGGTGCGAGCCAGGGACTGTTCGCGTGGCGGGTACTGGATCTGCAGCAGGCCTTCGAAGTATTCCTGCTGGACGTCGATGACAATCAGGGCACGGCGTGGGGTGTTCATATTCTTCTCCTGTTTTCTGTCGGGTATAGCGAATGAATCGGATGCAGGCGGGCTACGCCCCGTAGTGCTTGGCCAGCAGCTCCAGGGTGTTGATCTCCGCCTCTGCCGAGTAGGCCCCAATGACCAGCATGATCTCGTCAACTCCGGTTTGTTCTTGGAGTCGTTCGAGGCGCCCTGCCACGGTGGCTGCGGTGCCGGTGAAGGCACGGTCGGTGTACATCTCGATGATGGACCGTTCGTTGAGCGTTCCGTCGAAGGCCGCGACCTCTTCGGGGGAGAACAGCGTGAAGGATTCGCGCTTGAACATGCGCAGCATCGCCATGGCCATGCTGGAGGCCTGGCGCTTGGCCTCGTTCGGGTCTTCGTCGGCAACCGCGGTGACGCTGACCATGGAGTAAGGAGCGTCGAGCACCGCGGAGGGTTCGAAATTGTCCCGGTAGATGCGCAGCGCGGTGTCGATGTCGGCATCCCCGAATTGCAGGGCGAAGGCATAGGGGCGGCCGAGCTTTGCCGCCAGTTGAGCGGAGTACGGCGAGGAGCCGAGCATCCAAAGCTCGGTAGCTAGCTGCGGGTGCTGGACCCGGTTTTCCTTGGCCTGCCACGGGCCGGGGACCGCATGGACGGTGCTGTAGGGATGCCCCTCGGGGAAATCGTCATTCATGAATCCCACCAGCTCGGCAACCTGCTGGGCGAAGTTGTCATTCGCTCCTTCGCCCCGGCGCAGCGCGGTGGCCGTTGCATGATCGGTGCCCGGCGCCCTGCCGAGCCCGAGATCGATGCGCCCGGGGGCCAGCGCGTCCAGCGTTCCGAATTGCTCAGCGATGACCAGCGGTGCGTGGTTCGGGAGCATCACGCCGCCGGCGCCCAGCCGGATTCGCTCGGTTTCTGCGGTCAGGCGCGAGAGCACCAGCGGAGGTGAGGACACCGCCAGACCCGGCATCGCGTGGTGCTCAGACATCCAGAAGCGGTGGTATCCCAGTTCGTCTGCTTTTCGTGCGAGCTTGATCAGCGCATTAAAGCCTTCTTGGGCGGTGCGTCCCACTCCAACGCTGCCACCGGTATGGGCGTTGAGCGCAAAGGGTGCGGATCCGAACATTGGTGCGGGGTACAAGTAAAACCTCTTTATCACGGATAAAATCTATTTATAACGTGATATCAAGATAACACGACCTCACGATAAATATCTACTGATACCATGAGATGCATGTCCGAAGCATTGCTACCCCCAGCCCCCGGCACACAAAAGCACCTGAGCCTCGACCTGGTCAACAGCGTGCTCCACCTACCCGGCGGGAAGATTGTCGACGAGCTGGATTCCCCAGAGGAAACGACCGCCTGGCTCAAGAGGCGCGAGCTGGTTGACGAAGATGCCGCATTGCAGTCCTACTGCCAGAACAGGCTCAGCGGATTGCGCGCAGACCTGCGTGAAGCCTTCTCCATGAGCGCAGCGCAACAGCCTTTCGATCCGCAGATACTGGAGCGGTTAAACAAGGCGCTAACCGCGGCCCCGCATATTCCGCTGCTGCGCTACTCCCCCGACAACGGGTTCTACCGCTCGACGGAGCACCCGGTCACGCGCCTGGTGGAATATGCGATGTCGGTGATCACCGAAGATGCCGCGACGCTTCTAGCTTCGGAAGAGTCAGCGTTACTGGCACAATGCGAGGCCGAGCCCTGCCAGCGGTTCTTGCTGAGAACCCATGGGCGGCGGCAGTGGTGCTCGACCCGCTGCGGGGACCGAGTCCGCGCCGCTCGTGCTTATGCACGCAAACGCGAGAAGGCGTTAAAGAGCTCAGCCTAGGCTCAGGGCCTTGGCTGAAAACTGCCGGATGCAGATGCCTACAGGCTACGCGGCGGGAATTTCTTGTACTTGCGGTAGTGGTTGACCGCATTGAGCACCAGGTAGAACTTCCGGCGAGGATGCTTCTCTGCCTTGAATTTCAGCGGGTTGGAAACCTTCCCGGACTTCAGCAATGCGGCAGCCTTCTGCCCGGTTTCGCTATCCAAGAAGCGGCGCAGCAAATGGTGCGGGAGCACGGTGAACAGATGCTGGCGGCTTAGCTGCAAGATTCCGATCCCGGTATCGAGGACCGCATCGGTGTGCGGGTCTGAGCGATCAAACTCGACGCCAAGGAACTCGGTGACGTAAAAACGCGCAGGATTAACTCCGGCCGCGGTCAGGTAATAATGATTGCGTCCCAGACGAGGATTGATTTCAAAGAATTTGATGGATCCATCGCGGTGGTCGTATTTGGCATCGATCATCGCGATCCCCTGCCAGCCGAGTTCTTCGAGCAGGCGCGCACCATCTTGGGACATCTGGTCATGCTGCCCGGTGACGATGGCTGCGGAATTACCGAGCACCAGCGGCGCGTGCTCTTCGACCACCACCTCGCCGTATCCGGCGAAGATGACCTTCTTGTCCTGAGTGGCGAAATAAGTGCACAGACGCATCGCGTCATCCGAACCGGGAATGTATTCCTGCAGGATATACCCCGAGGTGTAGCCGCTCGCGTCGATACGAGTGAGCAGGTCCTCAAGTTCGGCGATGCTCCGCAGGGTGTGGATTTTCTGCTTGCCTTCGAACTTGGCGGCGATCCAGTCCCCCGAGCTCGAGGGCTTGCCGATCAGCGGGAAGGTCAGCGACTGCGCCAATTCCTGCAGGTCTTCTCCGGCCCGGTAAACGGCGGTGCGCGGGTGCGCAATTCCCAGCCGGTCGGCGAGCGCGTAGAAGTTCTCCTTCAGCGCGGCGCCTTCGATGGTTCCCAGTTCCGGGTAAGGGATGACAAAATATTCACTCAACACCGCACGGTGCTCGGCGATCAGCATGATATGGAAATCGAGGGAACCGAAGAGCATCAGCGGTCGATCCACTTCGGCGTTAAGCTCTTGGGCCAGGGAGATGAGTTCTTCAACTACCCGCCCCTGGTCAACCATGGACCCGATGGGATGCAGTTCGATGGCCACCGAGTGCTCGATTACCCCGTTGCCTGAGGCAGGCACAACGACCGAGCGCACCTGGTATGCCTCATAGAATTCGCGGGCGAGGGTGTAGGTGCCGATATCTCCGCCAAGAATAACGGGAACGAAAGGCTGAGAATTCTCGATTACCATAAGGTTTTTGGTTCCTACTTCTGTCGCCAGTTCATGTACTTCTCAAATGCCCAAGCAAGTGGTTTGTTGAGCGCCAGATCCCATTCGCCATTGGTTTGCACGATATCGCAGCCGGTGTTGGTCTTGAACTTGGTCAGCCCTGCCAGATGGTGTGCGCTATCCAAGGTGGCGCTCACCCCGCCCTGGTCCAGGTACCTGCATCCAGCCTCGGTGGAATCCGAAATCATGTGATGCATCAGAGCCTTGGGCGCGAAGAGCTTGCGCTGTTCGGAAGACGAGGCGCCGTAGAGATACCACGCAAGGTTGCTTGAGCGCAGCACAATAGCCGAAGCCAGGTCGACGCCCTCGTGGCTAGCGATGTAGAGGGTGCAGGAGCCGGGTACCGCAGCATTAAGTACCGTGTGCATCTTTTCGAAATAGCTCAGCGGGCGACCGGTGAACTCTTGGCGTTCGGCCGTGTGGTTATACAGTGCATGGAAGCGTGCCATGTCCTGGGTCTCGCCGATTTCAACCTTGAGCTCGCTCTTGAGCGACTTACGCGTTTCGTTGCGAGTGGATGAGGAGTAGGAAGCCATGACCTGCTCGGTATCCAGCTGGTTTCCCTCGGCATCTTGTAGCGCAACCCGGGCCACGTACTCCGGCTGCCCCGCGGCGAAGTCCATTCCGACGTCCTGCTTGGTGAACCCCAAGTCGCCGAGCGCCTCGTTGAGCTTATGGGCTTCTTCATTGACCGACACGGTTTCCAGGTCCGCTAATGAAGCAAGCTCTTCCTTGCCAAATGCTTTTCGCACAGCCGCCGCACCCCAGGTGCGCATCGCCAGCCCTGGGCCGAGGCGCAGCTGGAAGGCGCCGCGGTTTTTCAGATAGCTAGCGAGAATAGAAAGCACACCCTGCGGGTCATAGGTTGTGAAATCAATGACCGGGCCGTCGGGTATGTAGGCGAGGGTCTTTTTGATCACCGGCGCATGGCGGTGCAGGACCAGGGCGACTCCAACGAGGGTGTCACTTTCGAACCAACCGAGCGATTCGCCCCGCCATCCCCCCTTGACCTGCGCCCATTCGGGACGCTGAAGGAAGCTGACATCTTGCGCGGTTGCAAGGAACGCGGAGTGCTCGGTGCTGGATATCGGACGCACGCGAAGTTCATTGTGGCTCACACGTAGAAGCCTATCGTGGTTTGCGCACCGCCCCCGGGTTGAGACATACCGCCAGCGGCCCTCGCGCCCAAGAACACTCGCAGGATCACTGGCAGAAACCAACTGGTGCGCGGTGTCAGTCTGTGAGCAATTGGACACCCGCACTTGCCGGAAACCAGTTGCATACGTGAGCCGTGGCGGACAGAACTCGCAGGACGCGCCTTGGCCCATGATTTCCAAGGGCAGGCAACGAGCCAGAGAAGCCCATGCGGAGACTAAGTCCTGCAAATAATTTTCTTACCGAAAGTCACCATTGAGGCCACGTGCAATTCATACCCCTCGGGGGTATTATTGATGTATGGACTCTCAAACTAAGCAGGCGCAACCCACAGCACCCCACGGATACACTCCTGAAAAGGAGGCGCTGCGAAAGCGCTTGAACCGTATCGAAGGCCAGGTGCGCGGAGTTGCCCGCATGGTTGATGAGGACAAGTATTGCATTGATATTCTCACCCAGATCTCAGCCATCAACGCAGCCTTGCACAAGGTCAGCCTCCAACTAGTCGAAGACCATATCGGCCACTGCGTGGTGGGAGCCGCCGAGGAATCAATCCAGTCCGGGGATGCGAGCATCGTTCAAGACAAGATCTCGGAAGCCACCGCAGCCATCTCCCGGTTGCTGCGCTGATCCTCGAAGACCTTCCAACCTTTTCCACGAAAGAGATCCAAACATGAGCCATGCCTGCAACTGCGGATGTTCCGATAACTCGAAGTCCACCAGCCAAGGACTGCAGATCATTCCGCGTCCGGAGGCTACCCCCATCATCAGCCAGACCGAACTGAAGATCTCGGGAATGACCTGCGGCCATTGCGTCTCTTCGGTAACTGAAGAACTCAACGAAATCCCCGAGGTCCAGAACGTCGAGATCATCTTGGACGCGAAGGGGATCTCCACGGCAATCCTCAACACCAGCGGCGCCGTTGAGCAGGAAATCATACGCAACGCGATCGAAGAAGCCGGGTACACTCTCGAATCCGTCGGCAACTAGGAACCCACCGCGCAGGCGCGGATGCGGGACGAGCGTTCTACAGACCCTCGATACGATTCCCACTCCGCCGGGAACACAATCATCCCCCTGGTGGCTTGCTAGACCTGATCACCGTTCACCGTTCACCGTTCACCGTTCACCGGCAATCACGCATCTCTCCGAGGCAACCAGGCTTAGCGCGACACGGGGTGGCGCCGGACAACTCGTGAGATCGTCTTCACCACCATCAACGCCAGCAGAAGAACACCTACATACCCGTTGATGACATAGACAACGTTGACCATTTGCGAGAATGGCAGCATCAGCCCGATAACCGTTCCTAGTACTGCCAATGTGATGGTCAGGTACTTAAATCGGAGAGTCTTGTCGGCAAAGAATCGCGAAGACACGGTCCACAGCAGCGGGACCGCGGTGGTATAGATTCCGGCGAGAATCATGACCGAAATTCCTGCGGCAAGTACGGGGCTAATATCCTTCGCCAGCACCAGCATGGGAATCTCGGTTCCACCCACCCGGGTGATATTGGCCAGCAGCCCCAGCCCGACGACAACGCAGGCCAGCGAGAACACCACCGCACCGGTAATTCCACCGGCAACCGCCTCCTTGCGGCTTCTCGCCGTCTTACCTAACGCGGTAAGGAAGGCCGCCAGCCACAGCATGCAGAAACCCACGTAGGAAAGTCCAGCCATGAACCAGTTTGTGGATGCCTGGATAAGGTCCAGCCCCGGAAGCAACTGGTGTCCTTCAGAGATCCCGGCTGGATTACGCAGAATCGCCAACAGTCCAAGCCCAATAGCCACCACAACAACCAGCGGTCCGATCTTGCCGATGACGTCAACCAGACTCTTCAGGCCAAACCAGACGCTGATGCCGACCGCAACAGCCAAACCGATGCCGCCAATAAACTTCGACAATCCGTAGTGCTCCTCGAATACGGCGCCCGCGCCGGCTACCATCACCGTGAAGCTCAAGAAGACGAACAGTATTGAGAAAAAGTCGAAGAAGTACCCCAAGTGCTTTCCGCAGTAATAGCGGAAGATGTGCGACGGGCGATCATATTTCTTTGCCTGCCCGACAACGAAGAACTCCACTGCTACATACGTCATGAGCACGAGAACCAGCAGCCCGGTGCCAAAGACTCCCCAGTAGCCGTACGAGGTGAAGTACTGCAAAATCTCTTGGCCTGTAGCAAAACCTGAGCCGATCAAAAACGCCATTATTGCCCCCGCGTAGGTCAAGACCCGGAAGAAGCTGCCTTTTTCAACCGTTGCTAAATGCGCTCGGGTAACGACCTTATCTGACATGTAGATTCCCTCTCAGAAGGTTCGCTCGACACCGCACGTTCGATATCGAACCTCATATATCAAAATGTGATTAAAGGTATATCTCAAACGTGACGCAGTCAACATTCGGGAAGGCTGGAAGCACGCGCGACCAACGTCATGGACCGCGAAAACCCGATCCCGCACCTGGCAAACCAGAATTTCCCACGAAACGGAGATTAGGATCACCGGGCAGGTTCACCTCTTCGACTCCTTCCGTGCACTTTTCGTCCATTCGCGCTGTGCATCCTCGAGGTATTGCCCGCCAACCCGGGCGATCACACTCGCACAGGAGAATTGCTCATGCACAAGCCCACCGCCGTCGCGCTCGCGGCCGCCGTTCTGCTCCCGCTGGCCATCGCGCCTGCTACACCGGCGGCAGCCCTGCCAGCCAGCGCCCCCATGTCCTTCCCGGCGTCCACCGCCAAATCTCCAGAACCCGGATTTCGTGTTCTGCCCTACCTGCAGGCACCAGGCTCGACCTCGATGACCATCAACTGGATCAGCGAAACCGACCACCCAGGAACCCTCTCAGTCCAGGGGCCGGGTCTCGGCAATCAGCCTGGCAAAGGAAATAGCAGCGTCCAACGCAGCGAGCCTGAATACCTGGACTTGATGGAGTACACCCAGGCAGAACTGGAGCAGCACATCCCCGGACTTGAACAGGGCTCCTGGCTGAAGTCGAACTCCAATTACAAGCATTCGGTGACCCTTGAGGGCCTCAAACCAGGTAAGAAATACAACTACACCGTGACCCAATCAGGACAGACGCATACTGCCGCTTTCGAAACAGCGCCAGATGGAAAATCCTGGAAGAACATCCGCATTGTCGCCTTCTCCGACTCGGAGACCGAACCGCGCGGACGCACCGAGCACCGTGAATGGGAGCTTTCCCCGGTCAACGGATATACCTCCGAGTCCTTGCAGCGCCCAGGCGACGGATCGCAATGGGCCGAGACTTTTGGAATGACCACCCGGTATGGCCAGCCGACCTTGCGCTATCCGCTGGACCAGTCCACCGCTTTCAACGAAAACCTCAAGCATGTTCAGGCTGCCAACCCGGATCTGGTCATGATGGCCGGGGACCTGACACAGGGCTCGGGATACCAACCGGCATGGGATGAGTTCTTCGGACATGTCGCCGGGGAACACTCCGATCTAGCCTCCAATGTTCCGTTGCTTCCGGCATTGGGCAACTGGGAAACCTATGCGGCCCTGAACGGTGGCTACGGTTCGGACGCAGACCGCACCCCCGCGGTAATTTCACGCAACCGCTTCCTGGATTATTTCTCCTTGCCGCAGGACCCGGAGCACCCCGAACACAAGGGCTCCTACTACCGGGTGGATCATGGGCCGGTCACCGTCCTGACCTTGGACTCCACCAATGGCCGACCCGATGAGAACACCGACACCGGCACCTTGTCCGGCGAAAAATTCTCCGGGGACGACACCAACCTGACCGCCGAGAACCAGTCCACCGACACCCAGGGGCAATTCACCTTTGAATCCTACGTTCAGGGCTTCAAGGATCTTTTCCCCGGCTCAACCGAGCAAGAGGTTGACCTGCCGAATATGGATGCGCAGTCCGCCCAATGGGACTGGACCGAGAAGCAATTGGCCGAAGCCCGCGCCGACGGCCAGATTGTGCTCGTCCAATTCCACCATTCGGCTTATTCCAACGGTGTGCACGGCACCCCACCGAACCATGAGCACCCCGATAACCAGTCCGGCACCGCAATGCGTGCCTACTCGCCAATGTTCGAGGATCATGGTGTCGCCGCAGTCATCTCCGGCCATGATGAAATGTTCGAGCGCTCTTGGGTAGATGCGGACGGCGACGGACGAGGCTTCCACTCCTATGATGTGGGGGTGGCCGCCGACGGCCTGCGTGGCGAAAAGTTGGTGCAGAATGCTCAGGGCGAGTACGAACCGCTCCGCTTCAACTCGCATTCACAGTGGTCAGCCCCGGCAGATCAGCCAGAGACCTGGAAAGAGGATGAAAACGGCGTAGCACAGCTCGTATCCGGCGGTCTGCACTACGGACACCTGCAAATCGACATCGCGAAGAAGGCCAAAGGAGCAGAGCTCACTTTGACCCCGGTATACGTCTTCCCGAAGTTGGATTCGGAATACCAGCTTGAACACACCGAACGACGCGTATACGACGATGTGGTGACCTTCCCGGTCGGCCAGGACGGCGCGCCTTTGGCGAAGTAGCCACAGGCCAATTGCTGCTAGGTGGCGCAAGTTGTCTTGGCGCAGATGCCACCGATGATAGAACATTAGAACAGGCAGTGAGCAATTGACTGCCTGTTCTAAGCAATTACCTCTAGCTGGACTCACGGTTGGTGCATCCATGAAAGTAGGACAACAGATGAACGAACAACGAGTATTCCACGCGGTGGTGGGCAAACAAGCAGGTTGGTGGAACATCTGGGTCCCGGAACTGGACCATGTCACCTCCACTCGGAAGTCCCGCAAGATTGCCGGATACACCCGCACCCTCATCTCGGCAGTTCTCGGCATCCCGGAATCGTCCTTCCGCGTGGAGCGCGAGCTGGTTTCCGCCGAGGAATTTGAACGCCGCTACACCGAAGCGGTGTTGGCAACCGACCCGCAGGAAAAGAAGTAGATCCAGCGCAACCCCTTCTTCAACCGTCACACGGCTACCGCTACCTATGTTTCATAGGCTCCGGTAGCCGTTGTTGTTTCAGGCCTCCGAGAAGATGGCTCGAGCAGGCTCGTTTTCGCCCTCGTGCCATGCTCCTGTTGCCGGCGCTTAACCCCTGCCGCGTAGCGTGGCAGAGGTCTTTTCAGCTTCGCCTCGCATCGAAAATTAGGAGTGAACCATGCGTAATCGATTCCTACCCGGTCTCGCCGCTCTAGCCTGCGCAATTCTCGTCGCCCCGGCGGCCCCAGCAATTGCGAATTCCGCGGGCTCCGCAGAGTCTGCTTACACTTTTGGTGTCATTGGAGACATCCCTTACGGCGCAGCCCAGCTGGCCGAATTCCCCAGCATGGTCAGTGAACTCAACGAGCAAGACGAGCTTCGCTTCATTGCCCACGTTGGAGATATCAAGGCAGGTTCCGAGCGGTGCACCGACGAACGCCTGGGCCTGGTCAGGAAGGAACTGGACAGACTTCAAACTCCGCTGGTATTCACCCCGGGCGACAACGAATGGGTTGACTGCCACCGTGCCAATAACGGTGCCTACAACCCGTTGGAGCGATTGGATACCCTGCGTGAGATGTTCTTCCCGGTCGAAAACAAGACCTTGGGCGGCACCATGCGGGTAGATTCCCAGGCTGACATCGGTTTACCGGAAAACGTTCAATTCACGAAGAACCGTATCGCCTTCTCCGTGGTGAACGTCCAAGGTTCCAATAACTCCTTGGCTCCGTGGACTGGGCTCGGACTGACCGAACCAACCTCCGAACAGCTGGAAGAAGTCGCGCTGCGCACCGAAGCCAACCTCGACCAACTGGCCGAAACATTCGCCAATGCGAAACGATCCCAGGCGCGCGCCGTAGTGGTGATGACCCAGGCAGATATGTTCACCCCCGGGTTCGAGGATGATTCCCTGGCAAACCCCGAATCCGTTTCAGGCTTCAAGTCGTTCGTCGAGGCCCTGGCCAACGAATCAGCAGCCTTCGGCGGACCGGTGTATCTGGTCAATGGCGACAGCCACGTGTTCAACGAAGATGCGCCGCTGGCCGCCGGTTCACCGTGGCTAGAGGTCTACGGCGTTGACCCGGTTCCGAACTTGCAGCGGGTCACCGTCGAGGGCGCCGCAACATCAAGAGAGTGGCTGCGCGTGAGCGTCGCGCCCAACTCAGCACAGGGTGCAGAAATTCTCAGCTGGGAGCGCGTTCCCTTCACCAACTAATTTCGTCGAGGAGGCGCCGCCCTAGCGCATCCGCTCAGCGTGCAAAGCGAATAAGCACCGCGCACACAGTAGCCAAACAGTTGCCGCCCCTAGAGTGGTAACTACCTTCCTCAAAGGTGCGAGTGATGAACCAGAGCCCAGCCCATTGGCTGGGCTCTAGTTTTTAATTACCGGCGGATAGTTCGGGCCGGCGATTCCAATCTAGGTACGATGCCCGGCACTTGCGACAGGTAGAACTACACCGAGGCCGCCGCGTTGCGCGCAGCATCGGGAGAAAACGAAACACCTTCGGCGTACGCAGCCAACATCCAGAACAATTTTTCAGGAAGCCGCTGCAAAATTTTCATACTTATTTCGTCCTAAAGCTGATCCGCGAATATGCTCCCCTCTTTCTGACCAGTAAATTTCACTCTGTTCAAAGTATGTGCAAATTATTATCCGGCGGCACCGTGCGTACTTGGCAACAAAACGCTTCATATTTAAAACGAGCCCCTCCCCCAAAACCGCCCAATGCCGGGCTCAGGCCTGAGCAAGCCATAGATTGCTCACGCAATAAACTCCATGCCGGTTTGCGCAAGCAGAAAAGAGCCGGGCATACTGTGACTGCAATCACAAGCAGTACGCCGTTGACGCGTGGCGGGAGAGTCCCGCCCAAGCCAAGGGCGGGCGCCGTAGGAGCAATTCCTCCCCGGGAAACTCTCAGGCACCCGTACCGCCACGACGAGGCGAATCTGGAAAGCAGTATGGACTAGTCCATACTCACCGACGGAGCAACTCTCTGACCCCTCACCGGGTCGAGGCGAAAACTCTCAGGTCTTCAAACAGATTGGGGAGGAACTAAGAACCGTGCCGCACCGTACGCACCCGATTCGAAAGTCCTCCCTTTGGCAAACTATCTCCGCGTTCGCTTCGGGCGGTCCCTGGCTGGACCTCGCCCGCTACGTTGCGGCGCAGAGAAATTTGTCCCGGAGTCTGACGGTTCGAGTGCGAACGTAGATCTGCCACAACGTGACGAAACCATTAGTGATTCGCCATGGCACCTCATCGAAGCACCTCACCACTCCTGGAAGGCAGCAGCATGAGCGATACCAGCTCTTCGCCCAAACTCGAACGCGGGCTCTCAAATCGTCATATCCAACTCATCGCAATCGGCGGTGCCATTGGCACCGGATTGTTCATGGGCTCGGGTAAAACCATTTCGGTTGCCGGGCCATCTGTCATCTTCGTTTACATGGTTATCGGCTTCATGCTGTTCTTCGTCATGCGTGCCATGGGCGAACTGCTGCTTTCGAACCTGAACTACAAGACTTTCGCGGACTTCGCAGGTGACCTGCTCGGCCCGTGGGCCGCGTTCTTTACCGGCTGGACCTACTGGTTCTGTTGGGTAGTCACCGGCATCGCAGATGTGGTGGCCATCGCGCACTACGTCGCTTTCTGGTGGGGGAACCTTCCGCTCTGGATCCCGGCACTCGCATGTATCGCGTTGTTGCTGGTACTGAATCTGGCCACGGTGAAGGCCTTCGGCGAAACCGAGTTCTGGTTCTCCATGATCAAGATCGTGGCCATCTGCGCGCTGATTGTTGTTGGCCTGGTCATGGTCATCACCAGCTTCGGGCACAACGGTGCTACCGCGTCCTTCAACAATCTCTGGACCGACGGCGGAATGTTCCCGACCGGCTTCATGGGCTTTGTTGCAGGTTTCCAGATTGCAGTATTCGCATTCGTGGGAATTGAGTTGGTAGGCACCACCGCTGCCGAAACAAAGGACCCCGAGAAGACCCTCCCCAAGGCCATCAGCTCCATTCCTATCCGCATTCTGATCTTCTATGTGGGTGCGCTCATCATCCTCATGGCGGTTCAGCCATGGCGCTTGTTCTCCGCCGGAGAATCCCCCTTCGTGGGCATGTTCGCCTTGGCCGGGCTGGCCGGTGCGGCGGGCATTATCAATTTCGTGGTGCTCACCAGCGCGACGTCCAGCGCGAACTCGGGCATCTACTCGACCTCCCGCATGATCCGCGGCTTGGCCCTTGAGGGCGATGCGCCGAAGGCCTTCGCCCAATTGTCCGAAAACAAGGTGCCGCGCAACGCGCTGATGTTCTCCTGCATGTTCCTGCTGGCCGGAGTGGTGCTGCTCTACAGCGGCGATTCGGTGATGGTAGCTTTCACCTTGGTCACCACCGTAGCGGCCCTTTGCTTCATGTTTGTTTGGTCGATCATCTTGGTCAGTTACCTCGTGTACCGCAAGCGCCGTCCGCACCTGCATGCGCAGAGCAAGTTCAAGATGCCCGGTGGCACCTTCATGCCCTATGTGGTGCTGGCCTTCTTCGGATTCATCCTCTGGGCGTTGACCACGCAGAGCGATACGCTGTCGGCACTGCTAATCACCCCGCTGTGGTTCATCGGTCTGGCTATCGGATACCGCGTGGTGCGCAGCAAGCCGGGGCACGTTGCACTTCGTGCCGCGCATGTGGCAAAGGTCGCGGTGGAGAAGGAAGATGCCGGGGCCTTCCGCATCCACGGCCCGGCTGCGACCGAAGCGGTCGGCGAATCCGAGAAACAAGCCGTGTCCATAGATTAACTGAGATCGGCGCCGCACCCCACTTGGTGTGCGGCGCCTACCCTCGGTCCGCCCTGCAACAGCCCCGCAAGGCGGTTTAAGGTACTTAGAGCTCCAGATCCTCGATGAGGAACTGCGCACCGAGCTCGCCGATCAGAATCGCCGGCGCATTGGTGTTGCCGGTAGTAATTTTCGGCATGATCGACGCATCGATCACCCGCAATCCGCTCAGCCCGTTGAGCTTGAGCCGGGGGTCAACCACGGCCTGGTCATCGCTGCCCATCCGGCAAGTACCCACCTGATGATGGTAGGTGACCACGTTATTGCGAATGTAAGTTTCAAGCTCCGCATCACTTTGCACCGTGGGACCTGGGTAAACCTCCACTGCGCCCCAGTCCTCGGCGAGTGCCCGCTGCTTCACAATATCCCGGCACTGCTTGATGGAGAACAAGAAGGACTTCATATCCTGCGGATCGTCTAGGGCATTTAAGTCTATGGTTACCGGGTCATCGAGATTCGGCCCGCTCAGCGTCACCGCGCCTCGGCTTGCAGGCGTGACGATCCCCGAATGCAGGGTAAACGCGGTTCCTTCGATCATGTCCATCCCCGGGGAGTACATGGGAACCGAGAAGAAAATCGGCTGGGTGTCCGGCACTTCGAGTTCCGCGCGCGACTTGGCGAACAGATGACTCTGCGACACCGAGACCCCGGTCCGTGGCGGGTCAATATCTCGGGTAGTGGTTTGGGCAATGACCGGTGCAAGCAGATGATCGTGCAGGTTCTTTCCCACCTGCGGCGATTCCAGCACCGGTCTCACTCCTACCGCTTCAAGCTCTTCACCCGGGCCGATACCCGAACGCAGCAGGATCTGCGGAGAACCGAGAGCCCCTGCACTCAGTACCACCTCATCTGCCAGAAGTTCTTTGAGCTCGCCATCTTGCTGGTATCGAAGGCCAACGGCAGCACCGTCCCGGACTATTACCGAGTGCACCTCGGCGTTGGTGATGATCTCCAGCTGCTCGCGCACCGGTTTCAGGTACGCCTTCCAGGTATTGATCCGTTCCCCGTCTACGATATTGACCTGCTCTTTGGAGACACCTTCGAGGCTTTCCCCGTTGTAGTCGGGATTGAATTTAACCCCCGACTGCACGGCAGCGTCGACAATCGACTGCTGGATCGGGTCCAATTCGTAGTCGTTGACTACCGGGAGCAAGCCGTCTGTGCCGTGAAATTCACTGGGGCCTTCGGAGTAGTTTTCAATGGACTTATAGATGGGCAGGACATTGCGCCAAGACCACCGTTCCCCGGATTCTTCGGCCCAACCGTCAAAGTCCTGCGGCGCGCAGCGCACCCAGATGGTCGCGTTGAGTGCGTGGGATCCGCCCAGCACCTTCCCGCGCGGTAGGTGCATTGGTTTATTTGCTGCGCCTTGCATGGGAGCCGTGTGGTAATCCCAGTCGTCTGGGCTGTGCCACAGTTCGCCCAAGCGGGACAGGTCATGAATCGCAGGGTTGGTGTCTTCTCCCCCGGCTTCAAACAGCGTCACCTTGGCGCCGGCGTCCACCAACCGACGAGCGACTACGGATCCTGCAGAACCTGCTCCAACCACGATGACGGATTTACTGTTCATGAGCTCTCCTAATTGAGACGTAGCACCGATTTTCGGTGATCAGGATCACTCGCGAGCGCTACTTTCTTCCAGTCTGCGTCGCGGTCCTGCCAGGTTCTTGTCATCGCGTGCAACGACCTTGTCTTTGCGTGCGAAGCCTGAGCCTGAGCCTTGGAGTCATTCGGTGAGATCTAGTTTCGGCACCGGACGGGTAAATCCACGGGTGAGCACCGCCAGATAAACCAACCCGATCAGGAGCCAGAGCACCCCGATCAACAAGGTGCGGCCGGTCAGGCTCGTCCACAACCAGATGGTCAGCGCAAACCCCAAGGCCGGGACCAGCAGGTGGTGGAAGAATTCGATGCCCCGACGTTGTCCTTCCCCAACGAAGTAATGTCCAATGACCGCGAGGTTCACCATGGAGAAGGCGACCAGCGCCCCGAAGCTCACCATTTCGGCTAGTACTTCCAACGAGATCAACGCGGAAGACAGCGAAATGACGGAAACCAGCATGATCGCCGGCACCGGGGTACTGAATCTGGCGCTGAGCTTCCCGAAGAACTTGCGTGGAAGGACCCCGTCCCGACCCATCGCATAGAGGATGCGCGCCACCGAACCTTGGGATACCAGCGCCGAACCGGTTGCGCCAGCCACATAGGCAGCGGTGAAGAACACCGCGAGCACACTGCCTCCCACATGCAGCATGACATCCACGGCCGCCGAATCGACGTTGCCGAAATCGTTGCTTGGCATCGCCACATGGCCGGTGAAAGAAACAACTATGAACAGCGCACCGCATAGCAAGGTGGTGATCATGATGGCCGTCGGCAGCGTCTTGCGCGGATTGCGGGTCTCCTCCGCGAAGGTTGAGATGGCATCAAAGCCGAGGAAGGACAGGCAGAGGATTGCGGCGCCCGCCATGACCGGAGCGAAACCGGGGGCCGAACCGTCGCCGGCGAATGGCGCCAGCATGTCCACTTCGCCGGCGCCGAACGCCACGGAAAACCCAAGAGCTAGGAACACCACGATAAAGATTGCTTGCACGGCGATAATCACTATGTTGGTCCGTGCAATGGAGACCACTCCGATCACGTTGAGGACCGTAACCAACGCAATGGCGGCCACGACAAAAACCGTTGCGGGTATCCCCGGGATCGCCTCATGCAGGTAGATGCCGATCACCAGATAATTGATCATCGGCAAAAACAGGTAATCCAGAAGCAGCGCCCATCCGCTGACGAATCCAACTCCCGCGCCAAAGGTACGCTGCGTGTAGGTATAGGCCGAACCGGCCACCGGGAAGGCGCGGGACATCAAGCCATAGGAGCGCGCGGTGAACAGCATGGCGGCCAGCGTGATTAGATATGCCAGCGGCAACCGGCCGCCGGTAATTTGGGTGACGATGCCGTAGGTGGTGAATACGGTCAGCGGAACCATGTAGACCAGACCGAAAAGCACCAGCTGCGGCAGCCGCAGGACTCGTTTCAGCTCCCCGGGGCCCTGCCCTGCTTCGTTGCCGACTTGCGAAGAAGTGGAGCGCATGAGGCTACACCCGCCCGCTGGCGGCGCTGCATTGACGATACATTTCTTCCCCCGCAAGCCAGGTGCCAAGCACCGGCAACCCGCGCAGCTCGACGGCGTCCAGCAGGCGTGGATCGCGTTCCAGCCAGACCATATCCGCGCTGCATCCCACCTCGAGAACACCCCATGGCATTTCCAGCCGGTCGGCAGCCGCCTGATAGGCCACCCCCGCGGTATAGGCGCCAAGCGCCGCTTCAATATCCAAGATTTCCTCTGGCATCCAGCCACCGACCGGATGCTGTTCTTCGGTCATCCGGCTGATCGCGATGGAAATCCCCTCCAGGGGGTTGGCCGAAGAACATGGCCAATCCGAGCCGAAAGCGAGTTTTGCTCCGGAATCATGCAGCGTGCGCATCCGGTATTGGTTGCCGCTGCGCTCTGCGCCTAGCCGTGGCACCGTGAGCACATTCATCAGCGGGTCCAGTTGCGCCCACAAAGGCTGCATGACCGCGATGACGCCCAGCTGGGCGAAGCGTTCCAGGTCGCTCTCCTTGGCCAACTGCACATGCGCTATGGCCGGGCGGACGTGCTGGCGATCGGTCAGCTTCACCGCACCTTCGATAGCGTCCAGGGCCATGCGCACCGCGGCGTCACCGATCGCGTGGATGTGTGGCTGGAAGCCCTGCTCCACCACAGCGGCTACGGCCTCGGCCAGCGGTTCCGGTTCCCAAACCGAGAGCCCGTGATTGTGCAGCGAGCCGCAGTAGGGTTCCAGCAGTGCGCCGGTTTCGTTTTCCACCACCCCGTCGGCGAAGAATTTGATGCTCTGCGCGCTCAGCAGCCGGTGGTTGAACGCTGCGACCGACTCCCGGGCTTGCAGCAGCGCCGGCAGCGAGTCGGGGAAATCGCGCGGGTCGGCGAGCAGCGCCAAATTGTATCTGTTGCGCAGCAGTCCGCGGCGGGCTGCTTCGAAGTAGACCTCGACATCCGCAGGTTCCACCCAGGCGTCCTGCACCCAGGTCACGCCGAGCCTGGCGTACTTTTCGCTGGCTCGGCCCAAGGCCTCGACACGGTCTTCGAAGTCATAACCGGGGTTGACGCTCATGAGCAGGTCTACCGCGCCCCACTCACGCAGGATTCCGACCGGCGTCCCGTCGGGGTTTCGCGGGATTTCACCGAGCTCAGGTTCGGCGGTGGACGCGTCGACGCCGGCAAGTTCCAGGGCCTTCGAATTGCACCAGACGGTGTGATAGTCCCAAGCGCGGAGAACTACCGGTCGATCCGCGACAGCTTCATCCAGCCATTCGGCGCGGAAGAGTCCGCCTTCGGCGAGCGAGCCATCGTAGGAGGCGCCGAGGATCCATTGCTTCTGAGGATGAGCCGCGGCGTAGTCGCGGACTCGAC
>NZ_JBQSYL010000018.1:0-99424 GCF_052379245.1 Glutamicibacter sp. AOP12-B1-11
TGAGCGAGCCTGGGCTAGAACTCCTGGTCTAGCGCTTCGTTGATCTCCTGCATGCTGAAGGACGTCGGATCAATCTCGTCCAGGCCCATGCCTTCGAGCCATTCCATGACTTGCCCGTGCTCCGGATGGGCGGGGTCGCCGATGGCGGCGACTTTTTCCGCCCATCCCCAGGTGCCGCCGCTGTCTTCGAGCGGTGCCATACGCCGGCCTCCGGTGCAGCGCGGCAGCGCCCCGGCCTCGGATTCCAGTACCTTTTCCACCTCGATGCGGATCTCCCAGCCATCCCCGAAATCATAGGCGTAGTCCAGCCGGTCCTTTTCGGCTTTGAGCAGTTCGGAAATCAGGACGCCTGATTCGTCTTCGTCAAACTCCATCTGCTCGATATCGGGTCCGTAGCTGGTGCCGCCGTATCCGCCCGAGCGGAACTCGTGCAGATGCCCGTCGTACCAGTCGAAGCTTGCCTGGATGATGTCGTGCAGGTCGCCCAGGTGCAGGTCAGTTGGCACCAGCACCCGGCGCCAGATCGGCGGTTTGGCGTCTTTCAGACCCAGCTTCAGCTGCAGCACCTTGCCGGTAAATGGTTCGGCACGCTTGTCCCGTTTGGGCTCTTCCGAATCGAAGCCGAACAGCGCGTCCAGCTCTTCGTCTTGCAGATCTTCCTCATCGAGCTCATCATCATCCAGATCGGTGAGAGTCGCCGCGACGAGGCGTGGGAGCGTGTAGTGCTCACCTTCCTCGACCAAGCCGAGGATCCGCAATTCGCCCAGCCGCTGGTGGGCCTGTTCCCAGGCCGCCGGCGACCATTGCTCATCTCGCGGCTCGGCCACCCGATGCGCGGATCCTTCAATGGCCTCAAGCAACCAGAGATTAGACAGTCCCCAGGCTTCCAGGGTTTCTTCATCGGCGTCCTCGGGCGCTTCGAGGAAGAGATCGAGGAATGCCTGCAGGAAAACATAGTTCGCGGAAAACGCCTGCTGCCCCTCGGACTTCTGGAATGCCCCGGCGGCCGGACCGGCTTTCGGCGACGCGTGCGCTTCGAGGGTGATGACGCCGGCCACCGCGAGCGAAGCAATGGCCAGGGAAAGCACCAGCTCGGCTTGCGCCTCGTCCAGCCCCTTGGGAAGTTCGCCCTCCAAGGCCTTGGCGGCGGCAGCCAGGAATTGTTCTCCCGGGCCGGCACCCCAATCGGCGGCGCCCTTCCCAATGCACCAGCGGGCCAGGCCATAGGCCAATTCCACGATGGGAAACTGGCGCAGTTCGGCGAGCGCCTGCTCTTCGAGCTCACCAGGATTCCCGGGCGCGGAAAGAGCGTCTGCGCTGAACGGATCCGCGGTCTCCAGATTGCCGCGCAGCCAACTCAGCTCGGCGAGGTCTTGGGTCCAGCGGCCGGTATCCTCGATAAAATCAAGGTAGTCTGCCCAGGCCATGTAGAGCACCATGCGCAGTTCCCCGGAGAGATCTTCCGGCTCTTCGGCTTCCTCGAACTCGATCATGGAGTTCAACACCCCGAACAGCTTGGGTGCGTTGAACTCGGTGACGGATTCCAGTCCTACGACTTCGGCGTACATGCCCAGCGTTTCGCGCACGGCCGCCAAGGCAAGCAAGGCGGTTTCCGAATCTTGCCGCCGCTCGCCATACCAACGCACGAATTCAGGCGACAGCGCATCCAGCCCGCGGTCAACCTTCACTCGCCCCATGGACACCACCGGTGCCTGAACCCGTCCGGGGTGTCCCTGCTTTACTTGCTTTTTCTTCTTCTTGGCCACCGGGTCTCCCTCACGCGCTTGGACATCTTTGTTTCAAGGCTACGTGGGTTAGGCGCTTCCAGAGCGGAAATAGGGCATTCTCCGGCTAGCTGTCCTACGACAGCCCCACGGCGTTCCCGCTGTCGTCGACGTCCATGTGCATGGCGGACGGAACCTTGGGAAGGCCCGGCATGGTCATGATCGCCCCGGTGATGGCCACGATGAAGCCTGCGCCAGTCTTGGGGATCAGGTCGTGGACCTGCAAGGTGAATCCCTCCGGGGCGCCTAGGAGCTTGGGGTCGTCGGAGAAGGAATACTGGGTCTTGGCCATGCACACCGGCAGGTCGTCCCAGCCGTTGGCGTGGATCTGCTCGAGCATCCGCCGCGCGCCGGCGGAGTATTCGACATCCGCTCCCCCGTAGATCTCGCGCACCACGGTCAGGATTTTTTCCTCTATGGGCAGCTCCAGTTCGTACAGCGGAGCGAAATTGTTTGGCGCTTCGATGGCCCGCAAGACCGCGGAGGCCAGGTCGCCGGCCCCCGCGCCGCCTTGGCCCCAGACGTCGGCAATCGCGCATTCCACGCCCTGCGCTTCGGCCCATCCGGTGACCACCGCCAGTTCGGCCTCGGTATCCGCGGTGAACCGGTTGATCCCGATCACCGGCTGGATGCCGAATTTCCTGATGTTCGAGGCATGCCGCGCGAGGTTTGATAAACCAGCGCGCACGGCCGCGACATCCTCCTTGCCCAACTCGCCCTTGGGAACTCCCCCATGCATTTTCAGCGCGCGAATGGTGGCGACGATAACCACCGTGTCGGGGTCGCACCCGGCATAACGGGTCTTGATGTCCATGAACTTCTCGGCACCGAGGTCGGTACCGAAGCCTGCCTCGGTCACCACGACGTCGGCCAGCGCGCGTGCGGTGTTGGTGGCGATGGCCGAGTTGCAGCCGTGTGCAATGTTGGCGAACGGCCCGCCGTGGATGAAGGCGGGCGTGCCGCCCATGGACTGGACCAGGTTGGGCTTGATCGCGTCCTTGAGCAGCATCGCCATGGCGCCAGCGGCGCCCAGGTCATCAACGGTGACCGGAGCCTTGTCATAGGTGTATCCGATGGTCATACGGCCAAGCCGGGCGCGCAGGTCCTCTAGCCCGGTGGCCAGGCAGAAGACCGCCATGACCTCGGAGGCGACGGTAATCTCAAAACCGGTTTCCCGCGGGACTCCCTCGGTCGCTCCGCCAAGGCCGATGACCACGTGGCGCAGCGCGCGGTCGTTCATGTCCAAAACGCGCTTGAATGTGATGCGCCGCGGATCGATGCCCAAGGCATTGCCCTGGTGCAGGTGATTGTCGAGCAGCGCCATCAACAGGTTGTTGGCGCTGGTGATGGCGTGGAAATCCCCGGTGAAATGCATATTGATCTCATCCATGGGGAGCACCTGCGAGTAACCGCCACCGGTGGCCCCGCCCTTCATGCCAAAGTTCGGGCCCATGGACGGTTCGCGCAAGGCGATCATGGTTTTGGCCCCGGTGGCCGCCAGCGCATCGCCCAAACCCACCACCATGGTGGATTTCCCCTCCCCTGCGGGCGTCGGGGAAATTCCGCTGACCAGAACGACCTTTCCGGGGCGGACACCACGAGCAGTCAAAAGCGACGGGTCGACCTTGGCCTTGTACCTGCCATAGGACTCAACTGCGGCTTCAGGGATCCCCGCCGACTCGGCGATCTCGGAAATTGGCCTGAGCGCCGCCCGCGAGGCAATCCCAAGATTGCTCATGTCGGTTTCTGGCGTTGCTGTCATCGCATGCCCCCTAATCTGGCGTCCCGTATTCCGGGAGATGAGGAAGACCAAGGTTTTTGGTATTCCTTGATTCCCTCCAAGCTACCACTGCGGCAATAACGGGCGCTGGCACGGCTTGGCCGAAGTAGAGCACGTGCCTTTTGCGGAGGGGCATTGGCCGAGCAAGGACACGACCATCGACTCTGCACAGCACCAGAGCAGCTTGGAAAATCCGGCTCTTGCGATTGCGAACGGCAAAGACCGGTCAGTTCGGCAACAGGCTCCAGGACATCAATCAGCAACACTCGGCACGGCGGCCTCACGCATCAACCGACGAGCTAGCGACTGAGGGCCGCTTTTCCGCTTCTATCCCCATCATTCGAGCGTTCAAAATATGTGAAACCTCAATCGTTGATAATTTCCGCCGCTCTCTCCCACGCGGCGACTCCGCCGAGATCAGCCAAAGTCTCGTCGGGGCGCTGAAGTACCCCGGATACAAAATCTATTGATATTCGATAGTTAAATGTTGATAATCAATCTATGAACAAGTTGCCGGTTGCCCTGCTTCGAGCATTCCTCATTCTGATCTTTCTCGGCGGACTCCTGTGGCAAGCGTGGGTTGTGCCTACGCTTGCGGCGCAGAATGCCGCACTCTTTCCCGAGGTCGCATTCCTGGCCACCCCCTATACGGTGGTGGTCATAGTCGCAATTGCCTGCCTGCAGGTCTCAATGGCTGCTATCTGGAAGTTGCTGACCATGGTGGAACGCCGGACCATCTTCACCCTGCGGGCCTTCGGCTGGGTCAACACCATCATCGCGTCGATCGCCGTGGCCACATTTCTGGCCCTATCTCTTGGCGTCCACTTACTCGGAGGGGTCGGTGTGGGCGGCCCCGGTGTTGCACTGGCGATCGCCGCCCTCACGGCTTGCGGAAGCGCGTTCGTTCTCCTGATGCTGGTCATGAAGGGGCTGCTGCGCCGGGCGACCAATCTTGCAGACGGGATGGCAGAGCTCGTTGAGAACCCATGACCACCGATAGGTGAACGCTGGATCTAAAAAGCCCAAGGTAAATTTCTCAAGCCGCCCCCAAAGACGGCCACACTTTGACGATAAGGTTTTCGATTTCGTCTCTTGTTGCCGTTTCCTGGATTGCCAGTCCGGCGACTTCCTGCGCCGAGCCGCGGGAGACTCGGGGCAGCAAAATCGCTCTGCACCCAAGTGCCCGCTTACCAAGAGGAATCATCCAGCCCCATCCGAAGGTACTTAATAAGTTAGCTGGGAGCTTGCTCCAAACCGCTCGCGTACCGGCGCTTCTGGTGCTACATTGGCCGAGTAAGGATCGCTCGGCCCCTTAGTCCTTGGCCATTATTGGCAGGCAAGTGGCTGGTGGCGGAAGTTCGAGTAAAGGGAGAAGATATGAACGAAAACGTCCCAACGAATTCCACCGATATTTCGGATAAGACGCTGGAGGATCACATTTCGGATCCTGCGCTTTCCGATGAAGCGGGACATGACTGGACCGACGAAGGCGGGGCGACCCCCGATGGTCCGGCAACAGAAGTCAGTCCCGAAGAAACCCAGCGATAACCTACCTACAAGCGCATTTGCTCCCCAGCAGTGGCCAAGCCATTGCTGGGGAGTCTTACTTTTACCGGTCAACCTTGGTCCTTGAACCAAATCTCGACCGATTCCTTGATCGCCCTGGCACCACAGAACCCAGGCTCAACTGCATCGTAACCAGCACTCAAAACTTCGCGTTGGGTGCGCGAGGAAGCCCGATCACCTCGGCCAGCGCCATCTGCTCGAGTTCGCCCGCATCTAGCGTCTGCCCGATGCCGCAGCGGCGATTGAATCCGGCACCTCAAATTTTTCGCTCAGCCATTACATCTCCTCGGAGGCGTGTGCCCAAAGGCCCATGTCTCAAGACAAACCAGGCATTCGGCCTACAGCGGGGAAATTGCCGAGAAGACGTGTAAAGGTTTTTACATATCAGATAAACGTGTAAAAAATACGTACATTTTTTTACACGTTTCGTGATGGCTTAGATAGACTGTCCCTATGTGGAAAGCAGAACTACCGTTCAACGATCTAGCAGCTCCTCCCGCAAGTGAGCTTGAAACCCGGCCGGTACTCAAAGCGACAACTAAGGCCCGGGCTTCACTGGCCGCCATGAATCAAGCCGTCCTTCGTATACCTAATCCCGGTGTGCTCATAAGCTCGCTGCCGTTGCTCGAAGCACAAGCGAGTTCCGAGATTGAAAATATCGTAACGACTACCGACGACCTATTTCGTTTAGCAGCGGATTCAGAAGTTCATGCATCCTCCGACACCAAAGAAACTCTGCGTTACCGCGAGGCACTCTTCACAGGACTTCAAAGCATCGAAAGCCGTCCGTTGACGACTCGGACCGCGCTTGAAGTTTGCACAAATATCAAGGGCCGCGACATGGACGTTCGCGCTCTTCCGGGCACCTACATTGGAAATCCTGTGACTGGCAAAGCCCGGTACACACCACCCGAAGGCCCGGATCGGATCAAAGAAAAATTGGCCGAGTGGGAACGCTTCATTCACGAAAACCCAGACATTGATCCATTGGTCATTATGAGCGCCGCTCATTATCAATTCGAAGCGATCCATCCCTTCTCAGATGGAAACGGCCGCACCGGGCGTATTTTGAACATCCTCCTACTCGTTGAAGTCGAGCTGTTAAGGGAGCCGGTTCTCTACTTATCGCGATACATCATCCGCAACAAAGAGGAGTACTACACTAGGCTCCTAGCCGTCACCAAGGACAATGACTGGGAGGGCTGGCTGCTATACATGCTCAAGGGCATTCAAGTAACAGCCGACGAGACTCTGCAGCTAATTGACAGCATCCAAGAGTTGCAACTAGTCATGCGCGACGAGCTGCGAACTGAATCCTCAGCAGGACCGAATGCGGAACTGCTTGATCTTTTATTCGAAAAGCCTTATTGCCGAATCAATGACGTAGTCAGCCGCTGCGGAATCTCGCGCCCGACTGCGACAAAATGGCTGAATGAATTTAGCTCCA
Organism: Glutamicibacter sp. AOP12-B1-11; assembly: GCF_052379245.1. NCBI lineage: Bacteria > Bacillati > Actinomycetota > Actinomycetes > Micrococcales > Micrococcaceae > Glutamicibacter > Glutamicibacter sp. AOP12-B1-11. The sequence continues at coordinate 6,578 of NZ_JBQSYL010000018.1, forward strand.
ATCAGCGACTAAGACAGATCAAATTAGGCCGTGAGTGGCTATTTATCAATCATCGCTTCATCGAGCTACTGGCAGGCTAGAACCCAAGAAGACATGTAAAGGTTTTTTACATGTCGGGTAAACGCGTGAAAAATGCGCCCAATTTTTTACACGTTTACCTGAGGGGCTCAATGTGTCCGGTCAGCAGCTAGCGGGCATACTCAAACATTTCGTTGACGCGCTGCTTGTCGAAAAGCGAAGCATCGAACTGCTCACCGTCGCGCAGGAAGAGCCATTCTCGGTACTCCGCTTGATCCGGATGATCCGGGTCCTTCAGCGCTTCGATCACCATGGCCCACCCAAGCGGCCCTCCCGAGTCTTCCCGTGGAGCCATCCTGCGCCCGCCAATGCACCGCGGCAACGGGCCAGCGTCGACCGGTGGCAGTCCTTCCAGCTCGATACGGACTTCCCAGTAGTCACCGAAGTCATAGACGTAATCGAGCTTGCCCTGCCCATGACTTAGCAGTTCGTCGAGGCATACCGTGGACTCATCAACATCGGATCTAATCTCGGAACCAGCCGGACCGAAGCTCACCCCATTAACACCATTGAGCTCAAACTGGTGCGGGTGCGCGTCGTACCAACCGAAACTGTACTGAATCACCTGATGCAATTGGTCCAGCCGCATCGAACCTGGAACCAAAACCCTGCGCCAGATCGGCGGACTGGTACGTCTGATTCTGAATTTCAATTGCAATACCGAAGCGTATGAACTCATCAGCCCCTACTCCTGAAACTTCGACTTCTTATACTCAAATCCAGCTGCAGCGCTAGGCTCCAAGCACTGAAACTTCTGACGGGTACGGCGATACTCGTTCGATATAGATCGGTTTTCCGAGTCATTTTCAAACCACCCATTGGTAGGGTGACAGCATGATCAACACCGCCCGATTGCATTCAGACCTCTCCCGACTCAACCGTGAAACCTCGATGATGATGGCCACGATTGACACCCTGTCCGCCGATGAGCTGGCCGCCGATTCTCTCTGCGAGGGCTGGAGCCGAGCGCATGTCATCGCCCACCTCGCATCCAACGGCCGCACCCTGGTCAAGCTCATCGATTGGGCCATTACCGGCGAACCGCAGCAGCTTTATGCGTCCACCGAGGCGCGCAACGCAGAAATCGCCGAGCTTGCCGCCTTGCCCCGCGAAGAACTGCTCGCGGGTTTCCGCGACGCGGCAACGTTCTTTGCCGAGCAGTCCGAGCGTCTCACCGGCGAGCTAGTGGTCGAAGAGGTGGATCTGCACGGCAAGATCATCCCGGCGACCTCCATCGTGGCGCTTCGGATCGCGGAGATCGTCATCCACCACCACGATCTGGACACCGCCTGGACCATCGAGGAGGCGGACCCGGATTCACAAGAAAACGCCGTGGAGGCCGCGGTACGCACCATGCGCGTGAAGAACGCCCCGGGCATGACGCTGGTCACCGAAGAAGGCGACGAATGGGTTATCGGCGACGGCGCGCTGAAGGTCCGCTCGGACCGCGAAGGCCTCATCGAATGGCTCGCCCGCGGCCAGTCGCGGCACATTGAGGCAGATGGGCCGATCCCGGCCCTGCCTGCTTGGTAGCAAGCCCCACGCGCACCCGGGACTTCTCTCCGGCACGCCCAAGGCTCACGCTGGCTGCGGAACTCAACGAGTTCCGCAGCCAGCGTTCTTTAATGCCCTACAACGCGACCTGGCGGTTCTGATCCTTGTACAGCAGGTAACGGAAGTTGCTCGGCCCTCCGGCGTAGCAAGCCTGTGGGCAGAAGGCGCGCAGTGACATGTAGTCCCCGGCTTCAACCTCGACCCAGTCCCCGTTCAAGCGGTAGACGCCCTTTCCTTCCAGGACATACAGGCCATGTTCCATCACGTGGGTTTCGGCGAAGGGAATCGAGGCTCCCGGCTCGAAGGTCACGATATTCACCCCGAAGTCGAAGGCGATGTCATTCGGGTCGAGCATCCGGGTGGTGCGCCATTTGCCGTCGGTGCCCGGCATCTCGCCCGGTTCCACGTCGCGTTCGTTGCCCACTACCGGCCCCGGTGCCGCCACGCCGGCCACCGGCTCGTAGCGCTTGCGGATCCAGTGGAAATTCGCCACCTCGGCGCCGTCGTTGCGTGCGGACCAGCTGGCTCCGGCCGGCAGGTAGGCGTAGCCGCCATCGGCGAGCACATGCTCTTGGCCCTCGATCACCAGGGTCAATTCGCCGCCCAGCACAAAGATGAAGCCCGACACCTCGGCCTGAGGTTCCGGCTTGGCCGCTCCTCCGCCGGGAGAGACTTCGAGAATCGACTGGGCGAAGGTGGTGGCGCCCCCGGCCACCGGGCGGTTCATCACCCAGGCGCGGGTGCTGGACCATTCGGGGAACACGCTGGTGACGATATCGCGCAGCACCCCCTTGGGAATGACCGTGTAGGCCTCGGTGACGATCGCGCGATCGGTCAACAGGTCGGTTTGCGGCGGGTGGCCGCCGAAGTTGGTGTAGTACGCGGCTTTTTGTGCGGCTGCTGCGGTCATGATGTTCCTCCTAGGCATGTGAACGGTTTAGCGCGATTGCTTCGAGTTCGGCGGTTGTGATTTGGGCTAGTTCCTGGACTTCTTCTTCGCCCACCGCACCGCAGCTCACGCCGCGGTGGATATAGCGGGCCAGGGCTCGCGCGGTGGCCGGTTCGTCCATGATGGCCGAGTCGATCCGGTGGACGTAGTTGCGCAGCCGCGTCGCTGCGGCCTGCAATCCTTCGCGGAAGAAGGCGAAGGTGGCCAGGTAGCGGGTGGGCAGCTGATTCGCGTGCATATCCCAGCCCTGGTAGATCCCGCGTTCCAGGTGGCGGCGCACCAGTCGGGCATGCAGAGCCCAGGCCGCCGCAATATTCTCCGGGTCTCCGGCCGGAATGATGTTGGTGGAGCCGTCCGATAGCTCCACCCCGGTGCCCGCGACCGCCACCTGCATGACGTCCTTGGCGAAGTCGGCGACCGGGTGCTCCATCGATTGGTAGGCGGCTGCGATGCCAAGGGAGGCCGAGTAGTCGTAGGTGCCGTAGTGCAGGGAGGAAATTCTGCCTTGGCCGGCGTGGATCAGCTGCGCCACCGGGTGGCTGCCGTCGGCCGCGATGATCACCTGCGGCGTCTCTACCTGCACCTCGAAGCGGATCTCTCCGGCTTCGAGCCCATGATTCTGCTCCAGCTTCTCGGCGAGGAATACCATCGCCTCGACCTGAGCTACGGTACTGACCTTGGGCAGAGTCAGCCGCAGCCCGGCGGGCAGCGGACCGTTTTCAAGCAGCCGGGAGATGAATAGATCCAGGGTGCGGATGCCGCGTGCCCGGGTAGGGGCCTCGAAGCATTTGAAGCGGATGCCCAGGCAGGCCGGTGCCTGCCCTGCGGCTACGGCGGCGGATACCGAGTCGGCGGCGGCTAGTGCGTGCGCGTCCTCCTCGGCGTCCGGCCGGTTGCCGTAGCCATCCTCGAAGTCGAGGCGCAGATCTTCGATGGGTTCAACCTCTAGCTTGGCCGCCACCAAGGCACCGAGCCGCTCGGGCTCGGCGAGTCCCAGCGTGGCCGCCAGCTCGCCGAGTCCCGCGGCACCGCCGGCGACCGCGAGGGCTGCGGCGCCCCACTGCGCGGCAAGCTCGCCGGTGAACCGGTCCCCGGGAACATACACGGTGTGCACCGGCTGGCGCGCTCCGCTCTCCCCCGGGTAGCCGTGGGCGAGGAGCCTGTCGGTGTCGGCCAGCCGCGCTTCCACGGCCGCTAGGGTTGACTCATCGAAGAGATTGCTCATGGCTTGGTCACGAATTCCTTATCCAATAGTTCGTACGCTGGGGTGGTCAAGAAGTCAGCGAAGTCCTCATCCTTGCCGCTGGTCAGCTTCGCGATCAGCTCGGCTGCCGGCTGGTAGAAGGCGGCGAACTGCTCCTCGTTGTTCACTTCGGAACGCAGACGCTCAACCTCTTCGGCGAGGATCGTGGAGACCAACTGCGTGGTGATGGTGTTGCCGGTGTCGGAGGCCACGACCTCGTTGCGGATCTGCTGCCAGATCTGCGAGCGGGAGATCTCCGCGGTCGCGGCATCTTCCATCAGGTTGTGGATGGCTACCGCGCCATTGCCCGAAAGCCACACGGCCACGTAGTTCACCGCGACGTACAGGTTGGCGCGGACGCCAGCCTCGGTGACCTCGCCCGGGGCGCTGGCTACGTCGAGCAGCTGCGCGGCGGTGACCTCAACCTCTGGACGCTGGCGGTCGATCTGGTTTGGCTTATCACCCAATGCGCCGTCGAAGATTTCCTTGCAGATTTCCACCAGGTCCGGGTGGGCAACCCAGGAGCCGTCGAAGCCGTCCGTGGCTTCGCGGTTCTTGTCTTCACGGACCTTGGCGAAGGCCGCGGCGGTGACCTCTGGTTCACGGCGGTTCGGGATGAAGGCGGCCATGCCTCCCATGGCGAAAGCCCCGCGCTTGTGGCAGGTCTTCACCAGCAGCTCGGTGTAGGCGCGCATCATCGGCGCGGTCATGGCCACGGCCGAGCGGTCCGGCATGATGAACGCGTCTCCCGCCTCGCGGAAGGTCTTGATGATGGAGAACAGGTAATCCCAGCGTCCGGCGTTCAGGCCCGAGACGTGGTCGCGCAGTTCGTAGAGGAACTCTTCCATCTGGAAGGCCGCGGGAATCGTTTCGATGAGCATCGTGGCGCGCACGGTGCCGTAGTCGATGCCGAGCTCGGCCTGTGCGAAGGTGAACACCTCGTTCCAGAGGCGCACCTCCAGGTAGTGCTCCATCTTCGGCAGGTAGTAGAACGGGCCCTGGCCCGATTCTGCCAGCACCTTGGCGTTATGGAAGAAGTGCAGGCCGAAGTCGACCAGCGCACCGATCGCCGGCTTGCCGTCGATCAGCACATTGTTCTCCGGCAGGTGCCAGCCGCGGGGGCGGACCACAACAACCGCGCGTGGCGCGTCGGTGCGCAACGCGTAGGTCTTGCCCTCCGGCGAGGTGAAGGACAGCTCCCCGCGAGCCGCCGCGTTCAGGTTGGCGATCGCGTCGATGACATTGGACCAGCTCGGCGTCGAGGCGTCCTCCAGGTCCGCAAGCCAGACCTTGGCCCCTGAGTTCAGCGCGTTGATGGCCATTTTGGCCGGGCTTGCCGGGCCGGTGATCTCCACGCGGCGGTCGCGCAGGGCTGCAGGGGCCTCGGCGACCTTCCAGTCCCCGGTGCGCACCGCCTCGGTTTCCGGGTCGAAGTCGATGGCGCGTGCCTTGGAGAACTGCTGGCGGCGCTCACCGCGTGCTTCCAGCAGCTCGTTGCGCGTGCCGGCGAACTTTTCGTGCAGCTTTTCAATGAATGCCAGCGCCTCGGCGCTGAGGATCGCTTCCGCGCCGCTTACCTCTGGGATTCGTGTAATTGAGATGGTCATGGTGCTCCTTAACCTGTCAGTGTCGTGTTCCAGCGACAATATTTACGTGTGGGTTTTACTGCTTTCCGGCTGCTTGGACCACCGCTGCCGCCACGTTCCCGGCTACCAGCGGGTCAAAGACCGAAGGGACAATAAACCCGGGATTCAGCTCTTCCGGCGCAACCCGGGCGGCGATGGCATCTGCCGCGGCTAAGAGCATGGCGTCGGTTATATCGGCAACGCCAGCGTCGAGCAATCCGCGGAAGAATCCGGGGAAGGCCAGCACGTTGTTGATCTGGTTCGGGAAGTCGCTGCGTCCGGTGGCGACCACCATCGCGTGGCGACCGGCAACCGCAGGATCCACTTCGGGATCCGGGTTGGCCATGGCGAAGACGATCGCGCGTTCGTTCATCGCGGCGATATCTTCTTCGTCCAGGACATTCGGTGCCGAAACCCCGATGAACACATCGGCATTGACTACGGCCTGCTTCAGCGTTCCGGTGAAGTTCTCCGGGTTGGTGTTCTCGGCCAACCAGGTCCGGTGCGCATCGGTGTACTGTTCGTTGCGGTTGATCGCTCCGTTGCGCCCGCAGGCGACGATATTGCTTGCACCGCGCGCCTTGAGCAGCTGGATGATGGCGTTGCCGGCGGCGCCGACACCGGAAACCACGATGCGCAGGTCCGCAAGCTTCTTGTCCACTACCTTCACCGCATTGACCAGGGCGGCCAGCGTCACGATGGCGGTTCCGTGCTGATCGTCGTGGAAGACCGGGATGTCCAGCTCCTCGCGCAGGCGGGCCTCGATCTCGAAGCAGCGCGGGGCGGCGATGTCTTCGAGATTAACCCCGCCGTAGACGGGGGCTAGTGCCTTGACGATGTTGACGATCTCGTCGGTGTCCTGGGTGTCGAGGCAGACCGGCCAGGCATCGACGTCGGCGAACTGCTTGAACAGCGCGGCCTTGCCTTCCATCACCGGCAAAGCGGCGGCCGGGCCGATATTGCCCAGCCCCAGGACGGCCGAACCGTCGGTGACCACGGCGATGGTATTGCGCTTGATCGTGAGGTTTCGGGCATCTGCCGGATTCTCTGCGATTGCCATGCAGACGCGGGCAACACCCGGGGTATAGGCCCGGGAGAGGTCATCGCGGTTGCGCAGCGCCACCTTGGGCGTCACCGAGAGCTTTCCGCCAAGGTGCATCAAGAAGGTGCGGTCCGACACGTTGCGGACATTCACCCCGTCAAGATTGTTCAGGGCATCGCGAACCGTGTCGCCGTGGGCGACGTCGGTGGTGTTGCAGGAAACGTCGACCACCATGTGGGTATGGTGCGATTCGGTGACGTCCAAGGCCGTGATGTGCGCACCGGCCGAGCCTACTGCCGCAGCCAGTTCACTGGTCGCGGTTATCGATGCTGGGGTCTCCACGCGAAGCGTCAATGAATATCCCGGGCTTGGTGCTGCCATCAGATCCTCCTGTAAAAGTTTTCCGTATAGTGGATACTATTATCCTCAAAATGAAAATGCAAGAGGTTTTTGTGTGCTGAAGCACGATTTTTTATCCACTAATTTTCGGATCGTGGAAGAAAATGGGGTTTTCGGGGTATTCTTGGGGCTAGGATTTCGCATCGTAGAACTAAAACGTAAGCTACTTCCAAAATCAGTACCCTAGAAGGAGCAGCAGATGACGCAGACCGCCAGCAAGTCCACTACCGGTGGAGTTCAGTCCGTTGAACGAGCCTTTGAACTTCTGGAAGTCATCGCCCGCGCCGGAGGCGAGGCGGCGCTCAGCGAGCTGGCCGCGGACACTCCCCTGCCGCTGCCCACCATCCATCGCCTGCTGCGCACCTTGGTCGGCGTCGGCTATGTCCGCCAGCTGCCCAACCGCCGCTACTCGCTGGGCCCGCGGCTGATCCGCCTGGGCGAAGTGGCCAATCGCCAACTTGGCGCCTTGGCCTCCCCGGTACTCAAGGAGCTGGTAGGCAAGCTGGGCGAATCAGCCAATATTGCGGTACTCGACGGCGACATGGTCACCTATATTGCCCAGGCGCAGTCCCCCCACTCAATGCGGATGATCACCGAGGTAGGCCGGCGCGCCATGCTCCACAATTCGGGAGTCGGCAAGGCGGTGCTTTCGGTACTGGATGATGAGCGCGTACAGCGCTTGGTCGCCCAGGCCGGAATGCCGCCAAAAACGGCCAATACCATTACTACCTTGGGCAAGTTGTTTACCGATGTTGAAGCCACCCGCGAGCGCGGGTACGCCATCGATGAAGAAGAACAGGAACTCGGCGTCCGATGCATCGCCGTGCCGGTCCCGGGGGCACCGACTCCGATGGCCATCTCGGTCTCCGGGCCAGTCACCCGTGTAGACGAAGCCTTTATCAAATCAGCCGTGCCGGAGTTGCAGGAAGCCGCCCGCGAGCTGGGCCGGCAGCTGGTCGCCGTTGCGGAATAATCCGTACTCCTTCGGGGGCAGCCTCTTCTTCAGTCGGCAAGCACCCGAACCCGGGTTCGCAGCAGCTGCCGGTTTGGGCGAGCGATTCGCCACGCATACGGCACCCAAAAACCCTGACATCTTCCCTGATCAGGTCGGCTCGCCTGAACGGAAGGTCGACAGCCGGGGCCGATTTACCGGGTACGACTGGTACGCCAGAAGGCATCATCCCGGGCTCATAGTTCGAGGCGATGGCCCCAGTCCCACGGTGTTCATGTCCGCCAGCTAGAATTGGGACTATCGACCGAGGACTCGTGAGGGGAGCTGTTGATGTCCAATCTCCCATTGCCCAAGAATCTCCACGTGCGGCCACGCGGCACCGACCTCCCGGACATAGAAGAGCCATCGATGCTTGGGGCAGCACGGCTATATTTCCACAAGCAATTCGCGGAACTCTGCATCCAATAACCCATAGCGCATTCTGGAGACCCCGAGGCAGTTCACGACATGCGAACCGCAACGCGGCGTCTGCGCTCGGGCCTAGAAATCTACGGGAACCTTTTCGAAACGGGCCCCTGCCAAGTTCTGAGTCAGGAATTGAAATGGCTTTCCGGCATTCTGGGCCACGCCCTGGATGCTGAAGTCACCCTCAATCGGCTTCGCACGCGCATTAACGAACTGCCAGCCGAATGGCAAACTACGAAAATTACCGAAGCACTCGAACATGGTTTTCACACGACCTACACCACCGGGCACGAGCGGACACGGAACCAGTTGAGTTCCAAACGCTACCGCCGTATCCTGAAGAATCTCGAACATTTTCGAGATCATCCCCCGGCTGCCGGCCCGGTTGTCCGGCCAGCCCGCGTCAGGATCGCAACTTTAGTCAACAACCAGGCCCAGCATGCGGATCCCTCGTTCCGACCCACGCTGCGAGGCAAATCCGGACGCGGGCGCGAGGAAACATTGCACCGGCTGTGCAAGGACGCTAAACGACTGCTGCACGCCACTCCACTCCAAACATGCGATCGCGTTGGGCCACAGGGTCCGCAAACTGCAACGCATCCTAGGCAACTATCAGGACAGCGTGATGACCCGCGCGTATCTTGAGAAAGTCGTCCCGGATCCCGATCTTCCTCCGGAAACTGGGCAGGCCAGCGAACGCATAATCAGCGTGGAACGACGCATTGCGGAAGCAGCGGAGAGACAGTACCTCCAAGTCCGGAGGAATTTCCCGGATCTGTGATTTCGCCGCTGACTCCGATGCGTTTCGGATCCACCTCAGGCAGCGTTCACATGCATCACTGACGTGCGCCCCTTTTTCAAGGCAACCGACAGCGCAACCATTCAGACTCGACTCATCGCGGGGCGGCAAAGTTCATAAGCTGTCCCGGCGATGACTCGTCTGGCTGATTATGACAAGGTCTTCTTCGGCAGCACCTTGAGGTAATTCTCCAATACGTAGTCGGCAATGGACATGGCCGAGGTCGCGGCTGGCGACGGCGCGTTGCGTAGCAGCGTCACCGCTCCGACCTGATCCACCGCGAAGTCGTCAAGCAGCGACCCGTCCTTGTCCCAGGCCTGGGCGCGCACGCCCGCGGCGGATTTCGCCGTCAGGTCACGTGATTTCAGCTCCGGCACGAACTGGCGGGCCTGCTGGTAGTACAGCGGTTTGAGCAGTGAAGAGGAGATCTCGCGCACGCCCATCAGCCAGTGCTGCTTGGCGAGCGCCGGAGCGCCGGGCCAGGATGCCGATTCGAAGGTGTCCTTCAGCGAGATCTGACCCCAGGTATAGCCCTCGCGGGCCAGCGCTGGCACCGCGTTAGGGCCCACGTGCACCTCGTCGTAGACGCCGCGGGTGAAATGGACGCCCAGGAATGGGAAGCGCGGATCCGGTACCGGATAGATCATGCCTTTAACCAGATCGCGCTTGTCGGTAGCCATCATCCAGTACTCGCCGCGGAAGGGCAGGATCTTGGGCGACGGCGAGGCGCCAACCATCTTGGCAACCACGTCGGACTGCAGCCCGGCGCAGACGATCAGCCGGTCGAAGGTATGGGCCCCCGCAGTCGTCGAAACGTTCACGGTTCCGCAGGCGTTGTTCACCGCGATTACCTCTTGGCCCAGCAGGATCCTGCCTCCGGCGCGACGCACGTCTTCGGCCATGGCCTCGGTGATCGCTGAGTAGTCCACCACCGCCGTTTCCGGGGAGTGGACCGCGGCGACGCCGGCCACGTGCGGCTCGATCTCACGCATTTCTTTGGCGTCTAGTCGCTTGATGCCCGGAACTTTGTTCTCCCGCGCGCGACGCTCGATGTCATCAAGCTTGCCCAGTTCGTCCTCGGTCACCGCGACGACCAGCTTGCCCAGTTCCCGGTAGGGAAGGTTGCGTTCCTGGCAGAAATCTCGGGTCAGCTCGCGCCCCTGGGCGCAGAGTGTGGCTTTGAGCGAGCCGGGCTGGTAGTACAAGCCGGCATGCACCACGCCGGAGTTATGCCCCGTCTGGTGCGCGGCCACCCGGCTTTCCTTCTCCAACACGGTGACCTCGAAGTCACCGGAGTTCATGAGGGCGCGCGCGATCGCTACACCAAGGATGCCGCCGCCAACGATGCCAATTCGTTCAGACATTTCTATTCTCTTCCTTTATCGGTGCGCTCTCGCCGGGCAGCGAGCTGCCCGGTTGTGCGCCGTCAATTCTCTTTACATTTGGGATCCCCGGCTGCGCTTCCGGGTCCGCGGAGAGCGTGGGAAGCACCACCGCCTTGATGATCTCGGCACGTTCGGTGCGGCACATGGCGTCCACCACCTGGTCCAGGGCAAAGACCTCGAACATTTCACCTAGCGCCTCACGATGCTCGGCGACCAATTTGCTGGCCGCGGCGTAGTCTTCGCGGATGTAGCCGTAGGATCCGTGTAGCGACAGCCCCTTGCGCACGATCTGGTTCATGTCCACCTCCGGCAGCCGCCCGAACATGGCAGGCACCACGATCTTCCCGCGCATGCCCAGCGCGGCGATTGCCCCTGCTAGCGCGCCGCCGGACCCGGAAGCCTCGACCCAATGATCTGCGGCTTCGCGGGCGCCCTCCGGATCGCCAATCCGTAGCCCTAGTGTGCGGGCATAATCCAACCGGGTCTCCGCACCGGATTCCGGACCGTAGATCACCACATCCGCGCCGCGGCGCACGCATTCCAGTCCGCACAGCAGCCCAATGGCTCCCGGGCCGGAGATCCCAATCCGCACACCGTTCAGATCCGCGTCCAGCACGCGCAGTGCCTGGAGGGCGATGGACGCAGGTTCGATCAACACCGCCAACGCGGGTTCCAGACCCTGGCCAACCGGCCAGAGCCGGGTGGCTTCGACAACAAAGTATTCGGCAAGTCCGCCGTCGTTATGTAGGCCGAAGCAGGTGCGCTTGGCGCAATAGTTTCCGCGGCCAGCCAGGCATTGGGCGCATTGCCCGCAACCGTCGATCGCGATAACTACCACCTGGGAACCCACGAGCGACTCCCCGGCTGCATCCGCAGCGGAGAGCACCGTGCCGCAGACCTCGTGGCCCAGGGTCACCGGGGTCGGCACCCATTCGTAGCCCGTATCGGCGCGCATCGCGTGGACATCCGAGCCGCACAGTCCCACTGCCTCGGAGCGCACCAGCACCTGTCCGGGGCCGGGTACCGGAACTGGAACTCGTTCCAAGCCGACGTCCCTAGGCGTTCCGCTTCGCTTGCGCAGCGCCACCATGGTTCCGGCATTAGTGCCCAAGGTAGGACTCCCGCACCACGTCACTTTCGCGCAGTTCGGCCGCGGTTCCGGTGGCGCGAGTAATGCCGCCGTCGATGATGGTGCCGAAGTCGGCCACCTCCAGCGCGTTCTTCACATGCTGCTCCACCAGCAGGACGGACATGCCGGTGGCTGCGATGCCCTTGACGATCGCGAACATCTGCTTGACGATCACGGGTGCGAGTCCCAGAGACATTTCGTCGATCATCAGAACTTTGGGCCCGGCCATCATCCCGCGTCCCACGGCGCACATCTGCTGCTCGCCGCCGGACATCAGCCCGGCTTCTTGTTTGCGTCGCTCGGCCAGCTTCGGGAAGTGGTCGTAGATCTCGTCCAGCCGCGCGGCGGTCTTGCGATCCTTGCGCTTCGTGTAGCCGCCGAGGATCAGGTTGTCCTCCACCGTCATAGTGTTGAAGAGCCGCCGACCCTCGGGAACGTGCACGATGCCCATCGCCACACGCTCCTGCGGCGATGTGCCGGTGATGTCCCGTCCCTCGAATTCGATGGTTCCGGTCGCTGCCGGAATAAGCCCGCTGACCACACGCAGCGTGGTGGATTTGCCGGCTGCGTTGGGACCGAGGAAGGCCGTGACGCCGTGCGCCGGAAGGCTCAGGGTGACGTCTTCCAGTGCCTGCGCGTCGCCGTAGTAGGCGGAGATGTTCATTACCTCAAGCATGGTCTTGCCTCACTCTTCCTCATCGGAACCGAGGTATGCCTCGATGACTTTGGGATCCTTGATCACGGTTTGCGGGTCGCCCACGGCAAGCACCTTCCCGTGATCCAGAACCATCATGCGGTCGGATACTTCCATCACGGCCGAGACGATGTGCTCGATCATCAGGATGCTCACGCCGCGGTCCCGCACGGTGGTGACGAACGGGAGCACATCGATGACCTCGCGGCTGTTCAGCCCGGCGAGCACCTCGTCCAGCAACAGCAGCTTCGGTTCCGTGGCCAGCGCCCGGGCCACTTCGACACGTTTGCGTTGGGCGAGGGTCAATGCTTCCGTCGGGGTGTCGGCGAGCTGCGCGATGCCCAGGTCGCCGAGCAATTCCATGGCCTTGCGGTGCGCCTTGGAAACCCCCGGGTCGTTGACCAGCAGCGGCACCATTACGTTTTCCGCGACGGACATGCCCTTGAAAGGCCTGACTACCTGGAAGGTGCGACCTACACCCATGCGGGCCCGGGTCGCCGGATCGGTGCCGGTGATGTCCTTGCCGTCGAAGGTGACTTTGCCGGTGTCCGGGATGAACATCCCGGAGAGCAGGTTGAAGAAGGAGGTTTTGCCGGCCCCGTTGGGTCCGATGATCCCGATGATTTCCTGATGGCCCAGTTCCAGCGAGACGCCGCCGACCGCCTGGATGCCGCCGAATCGCTTGGTGACATTCTCTACGCTAAGCAGTGAGTTGCCCATCGCCTTTACTCTCCTTCCTTGGTGGTCTTCGCATCGGCCGAGCGTTTTCCGCCGCGTCCTTTGCCGCCGCGGCGGGTCTTGCGGGCAATGGCCCTGAAGCCCTCAACCAAACCGCCTGGCATCAGGCGGACGATGATGATCAGCACCGCGCCGTAGATCATGAAGTTCACGCCTTGGCTGGCACCGGAGAAGGTCACGCGCAGCCACTCGCCTAGCGGTGTCATGATGATCGCGCCGACGATCGGGCCGGCGATGGTTCCCATGCCGCCGATGATGCCGTTCAGTGCCGGTTGGATGGAATACAGCGTGGCGGAGAATTGCGTGTCCGGCTCGATGACGAAGAAGTACAGGGCCGCGAAAGCTCCAAAAGCTCCGGTCATGCCGGCGCTGATCAGCAGCGACCCCAGCTTGACCCGGTTGGTGCGCACACCCAAGGCGCGCACGGCGTCCTCGTCGGTAGCCACTGCCCGCAGGTGGTAGCCCAGTTTCGAGCGGTAGATCCAGATGGAGATCGCAATCGCGGCCAACGTGAAGGCCAGCGCGATGTAGTAGTACGGCTGGCGAGACTCGAAGGAGATGTAGGCCAGGCCCTGGGTGGGCGGGGTGGTGATGCCCACCGAACCGTTGGTCACGGGCACGGCCCAGATGGCCAGCAGGCGCAGCACCTCTACATAGGCCAGCGTGGCCAGGGTGAAGAATGGCCCTCGCAGCCGCAGCAGCGGGATGGCCAGCACCAGCGAGCCGACGGCGGCAAAGATGATGGCGGCCAGGATGCCCAGCCACGGGTTGACCCCGTAATCCACGTAGAGGATGCTCACGGTGTAGGCGCCGATGCCGAAGAAGGCCGCGTGGCCCAGGGACAGCACGCCACCGAAGGACATGATGTTCCAAGCGACGGTGACCCCGGTGTAGATCAGGATCAGCACGCTGATGTGCAGGAAGTACTGGTCCCGCAGGAATAGTGGCAAGAGCAGGGCCACTGTCGTGGGGATGATGATCCAGGGAAGGCTGAGCTTTTTCACTTCAATCCAACTTCCGCGTTCCGGGCCGAGCCGCCGAAGATCCCTTGCGGGCGGACGATCAGCACGATGATGAAGACGACGAAGACCGCCACCTGCTGGAGAGCCGGGTCGACGTAGGTCCCGGCGAGGGTTTCAACGATTCCAAGGATCAACCCGCCGAGCAGCGAGCCGGCCATGTTGCCCAGTCCGCCGAGCACCACGACCACGAAGGCGAGCAGGGTGAAGTGCGCGCCGACCAGCGGGTAGGCGGCCTGGAAGGGGATGATCAGGGTGCCGGCGATGCCGGCCAGGGAAATTCCGATGCCCATGGCCGCCAGGTAGTACTTCTTCACCGGGATGCCGATCAGGCCCGCGGTCTCGCGGTCCTCGACCAGCGCGTTGAGCACCTTGCCCACGAGCGTGCGCTTCATCAGGTAGAAAAGCGCCAGCACCAGAGCCAGCGCCACGATGAACGCGGTGAGCCGGCCGTAGGTCACGTTGATGCCCAGCAGGCTCAGGTTTTGCTCGGCCCAGGGGAAGTTCACCGCGCGGAACTGGCCGCCGAACATCCAGAGGGCCAGATTCTGCAAGAACACCGACAACCCCAAGGTCACGAAGATCTTCATGGTCGGGGAGGAATTCTGCATCGGGCTCAGGATGAACTTCTGGATCGCGATGCCGGCCAAGAACATCACCGGGGTGACGATGACCAGCGACACGTAGGGGTTCATATTCCAAGCACTCCACAGCCACCAGGTCAGGTACATGCCCGCCATGACGAGCTCGCCATGCGCGAAGTTGATGATCTTCACGACGCCGAAAATGAGGTTCAGTCCGACCGCCACGAGGGCGTACACGCCTCCGAGCATTAGCCCGGCGACCATTGTTTGCAAGAGATAATCCATCAGAGGCTCCTATCGGTCACAAACCGAATGGTGTGATGAGTTTCGGCGCGCGGACGGCGGCCTCGGGCGGGTAGACGGTCTCCAGCTTGGAGCCGGACCATTGCATGACGTACATGCTTCCCTGCTGGTTCTGGTTCTGCGCGTCGAGCTCGTAGCCCCACCCGGCGGCCGAAGTCCCGGCCTCTCGGTGGTAATTTCGCGCCGCGGCGGCGAACACCTCCGGATCGTCGTTTCCCCCGGTGGTCTCCAGGATGTCGAAGAGCATCTGGGCGCCGGTGAAATTGCTCAGCGAATGTCCGGAGGCCGGTTCCGCGTTCCAGCGTTTGCGGTATTCGGAGATGAAGTCCTCGATGCCCGGCGTGAAGTCGCGGTTGACGTGGATCTGTGTGAAGTCGACGTCGAACACCCCGTCCGCCGCATCGCCGAGCGCTTTCTGGAAGCTGGCCAGGCTGTGGCCGCCACCGGTGCCCACGAAGGCGCCGAGCTTGACATTGTTGTCGCGGATTTGGCGGCCGAGCAGGACCGCGTCCGCGGCATAGGACACGGCCAGGACGATGTCGGGCTCCTGCGACTTCATGCGCAGCACGGTGGATGACAGATCGGTGGACTTGGCGCTGTAGGGTTCCGCTTCGAAATGCTGCAGGCCGATTTTGTCAGCCGCTGCCTTGGCCAGCGAAACGATGGACTGCCCGTAGGAGGAGTCCTCGTGGAGCATCATCACGCGTAAATCCTTCACTGGCTTGCCCAGCGCTCCGGCCAGGTAGTTCTGGATGAAGTCCATGTGCAGTCCGGTCATGTCCGCGGCCGTGGGGTTCAGTCGGAAGACCTTGTCATAGCCTCGGGTGGTCACTGCCTCGGAGACCGCGCCGAGCTCCACGTAGGCGTTTCCGGTGCGGGCAAAGACTTCGGTCGCCGCCAGAGCCAGCGACGAGCTGTAGGTGCCGAAGCCGAGCTTGATGTTCTTGTTGAACACCAGGCGCCGGGCCTCCGAGGCCGCGGTGTTCACATCCGGAACGTCGGCGAACACCATTTCGATCTGCTTGCCAGCGACACCTCCACCTGCGTTGCGCAGGTCGGTGGCGATCTGCACTCCGCGCCATGATTCCTCGCCGAGCAGAGCGTTAGTGCCCGATACAGGGTACATGGCCCCCAGTCGCAGGATGGTTGCGTCCGTGCCGCGGGAGGCGCAACTGGCCAGTGCGGGAGCCGCAGCCAAGGCAAGCAGACCCGCTCCGGAGTACCGGAGAAATGACCTCCGGTTAAATCCACGCTCGGTGGGTGACATCTTTGTCTCCGATGTTCGGTGTGAGTGATGGGTGGTCGAATGGCTGGCGCCTAGGAGGCGGTCCAGCCGCCGTCGACCATCAGCAGCTGGCCGGTGAGGTAGCTGGCAGCATCCGAAGCGAGGAATACCGCGGTGCCGGCCAATTCCTCCGGATTGCCGAAGCGGCCCATGGGAATTCGGTCCAGCATCTTCTGGTAGCGCGCCTCGTCGGCGAAGACCTTCTCGGTCAGCGCGGTGCGGAAGTACCCGGGCCCGATCCCATTGACCCGGATGCCGCGCGAGGACCATTCGGTGCTGAGGTTGCGTACCAGCCCATAGACTCCGGACTTGCTAGCCGTATAGGCGGCCACATCCGGAACCGAGATCAGGCTGGTGAGCGATCCGACGAAGATGTGGCTGCCGCCCCGCTCCCCCGCGAGTTGGCGTCGGCCGATTTCCTGGCTGAGCGCGAAGGGAGCGGTGAGGTTGACTCGCAACACGTGATCCCAAGCCTCGGCGTCGAATTCCTCGGCCGGCTGGCGGTGCTGGACCCCGGCCGCGTGGACCACGATATCTATGGCCCCGCCAGCTGCTTTTTCCATGGCGTCAACCATCTGCCCGGCCGCGCCGCTGGCTACATCGAGGGAGAGCGGATGAACATTGGCGCCCAGTTCCGCAGCAGCTGATTCGACGTCCGCGGCGGTCCGGGAGACCACCACCACGGTGGCGCCCGCGGAGGCCAGACCGGCCGCAATGGCCTTGCCCAACCCGCGACCGCCGCCGGTGACGACGGCGCGTCGGCCGGTCAAGGAAAAGAGTTCGTTGTTCATGGTGCGTTTCCTCTCGAAGTTTCTGCCCTAGTGCGTGCGGATTGCCGCGGCCTTGATGCGGGTGTAGAACGCCAGCGCGTCCCGACCCTGCTCCTTGTACCCGGAGCCGGAATCCTTGAATCCGCCGAAGGAGTGGTGGATGTCCCAGCCGGTGGTGGGCTGATTGATCGAGATCTGGCCGGTGTCAGCCT
Organism: Glutamicibacter sp. AOP12-B1-11; assembly: GCF_052379245.1. Lineage (NCBI taxonomy): Bacteria > Bacillati > Actinomycetota > Actinomycetes > Micrococcales > Micrococcaceae > Glutamicibacter > Glutamicibacter sp. AOP12-B1-11. The sequence continues at coordinate 23,803 of NZ_JBQSYL010000018.1, forward strand.
CTTCGAGGAAGCGGAAGGCGTTGGCCAGATCGCGGGTGAAGATTGCGCTGGACAGCCCGTACGCGGAGTCGTTGACCGCGGCGATTGCCTCGTCCAGCGAATCCACCTCGACCATGCCCAGCACCGGCCCGAAGACCTCTTCCTTCCAGATGTCATGCTCGGTGGTGATGCCCAGGAAGGTAGGCTCCACGAAGGCGCCCGCGGTGGCGGCCTCGCCTTCGAGCTCGCGGCGGGCAATCACCTCGGCACCCTGCGTGATGGCTCTCTCGACGTGGCCGCGGATCGTGCTCTGCGCGCCCTCGTCCACTACCGGTCCGAGGTCAACCTGCTCACCAGAGCCGGCCGCGACGCGCAGCTTCGCCACGGCATCGGCAATGCGGGTGCGCACATCGAGGGCAATCCCCTTCTGGACGATCAGTCGGCTGGTGGCCGTGCAACGCTGTCCAGCCTGCGCGAAGGCCCCCGCGACAATGGTCGGAATGGCCAGGTCAAGGTCGGCGTCGTCTAGGACGACCGCCGCGTTCTTTCCGCCCATTTCTGTCTGCACGCGGATGCCGCCGCCGGCCAGTTTCGCCTGGATGCCCTTGCCCACCGCGGTGGAACCGGTGAAGGACACCGCGCGAAGTCCGGCGTAGTCGAAGAGTGCGTCGCCCAGCTCGGAACCGCGGCCGGTAACCGTGCCCAGCACGCCGGCGGGCAGACCAGCCTCGTGCAGGATTTCGGCCAGGCGCAGGGTGATCAGCGGGGTTACCGTGGCGGGCTTGATGACCACCGCGTTGCCGGAGATCAGCGCCGGACCCAGTTTGCGGGCCGGGGTCAGGAAGGGGTCATTCCACGGGGTGATGAGCAGGACTACGCCGAGCGGCTCGACGATGCGCGCGGCAAAGGTTCCGGGGCGGGCGTCGGCGAGGAAGTCGCCGTAGCTGTCGCGGCCCATGCCACCGTAGTATTCGAAGAATTCGGCGGTCTTGCCGACCTCTCCGGTAGCCTCGGCCTTTGTCTTACCCATTTCGGTGACGATCAGCGAGGCCAGCTCATCGCTGCGTTCACGGATCAACGCCGCGGCGTTGAGCAGGACACGTCCGCGCTGAAGCTGGTTGGTCTTCTTCCAGGTCTTCGCCCCGGCTTCGGCGGCGGCGAAGACCCGGGCGACCTCATCGCTGCTCATGGCCGGCACCGAGCCGACTTTTTCCCCGGCGGTTGCGGGGTTGTAGACATCAATCTGGGCTCCGGAATCGGAGGCCACGAATTCCCCGTTGACGAGGTTCTTCAGTAGTCCGTAAGTCATGGTTAAAGTCTTTCCTTCTGAGGATGTGTCAGCGGGCGGTGGCGGCGAAGGCGAGATCCAAATCGCCGGACTCCATGGAGCGGAAAAGATCCGCAAGGAGCTGCTCGTCGAAGGGCTCCGGGTTAGTGGGACGTGGATAGTCGGTCGCGCACAATCTCGCCATTTCCGGGACGGAGTCGGGGTTGATGCGCGCTTCGGCAAGCGTCCGCGGAAGTCCCATGCGACCAGAGAGCTCCGAAACCTCCGTAGCGGCGACTCGCAGGTCCTCGCTTTGCCCGCCGGTCAGCGCCGAGGCGATGAGCTTGGCCAATCCAGGTTCCAGGTTCTGGTTGTAGGCAATGCAGTAAGGCAGGGCGATCGCACAGGACACCCCGTGAGGCATGGGCTGCTCGTGCGCGAGGCAGTAGGCCAGCGAGTGGCCGAGCACTACGCCCGCGTTCAGTGACTGGCCCGCGATATGCGAGGCCCACAGGACATTGGCCAACGCATCCTTGTCCCCGTTGTATGCCTTTTCCAGGTTGCCGACCAGCAGCTCGATGGCGCGCAGGGAGTGGTGGGAGGAGAGCACGGAGGCGCTGGTCGACATGAGCGCTTCGATGGCGTGGGCCAGAGCGTCCATCCCGGTAGCCGCGATCACGGATTTAGGCAGCGAAGACACCAATTCGGGGTCTATCACCGCGACGCGCGGGACATACAGGGCGCAACTGGAAGCACGCTTGCTACCCTCCACCGTGACCATAGCGATGCGAGTGGCTTCCGAGCCGGTGCCGCAGGTGGTGGGAACAAGTACCAGTGGTGCCACCCCATTTTCGGGGGCCACCACTCCGGTCCAGTCCCCCGAACCGCCTTCGTTGCGCAACAGCAGGGCGACGATCTTGGACGAATCCAAAACCGAACCGCCACCGATGCCAACGACCGCGGAAATACCAGCCGCCCGAGCTTCGGCGGCCACTGCATCAACGATCTCTGCCGAAGGTTCGGCACCGAATCCTCCGCGGGTGTGGACTTCGTAGCCCGCCTCGCGCAGTGCGTCCTCGACGGGAGTGATGAGCCCGGCGGCTGCCACGGCGTCATCCACGGCCAGCAAAATGGATCCAGTCTTGATTGCGAGCTGGGTGGAAAGAATCTCCGAGAGATTGCGCACCGCTCCGGCTCCGCCGATCACGGCTGCCGGGGAGAGGAACACCGAATCAGCAGAAGCCGAAGGCCACCATGGGTTTGACATCGTCGTCTTGCCTTTCATAAGTACGTATTTTTGGGGCTCTCCGACGCCGGAGCGTTCGGTAACCCGGAGATCCAAGATTCAAGATTGGATCCAATAGGTTCCAGATAAACACAGGCATGTGACTCAGGTCAAGTAAATTGTATCCAATCGTGAGAAAACACTTCATCAAACTACCAGCGTCTACAGCATCGGACATTACGATGCAAGAATAGATTTCCCAAAAAATACAGTAAACACGGGGAAAATAACAACGCCGCTACCTGCGTTGGTAGCGGCGTGAGGGTAATTAATATTTACACTAAACTCAGATTTGGATCCAATTACACGAATGTGTCATCTGTAGGGTCAACCAAGGTATTCCTGGTCCGTCGAATATGCAGGTGAACCATGGCGGCGGCAGATTCCGGATCCCGGCGTCGGATTCCATCGAGAATCAGCGCGTGGTCCAGATTCGTTGCGACGACATCCTCCACCGACTGACGGTGTACAAGCAGGCGACGATAGTGCTGCGTAGTGTTCCACTGCCGCAGAACTAAATCGAGAAGCGGTTGGTGGCGCACACCTGCGTACGTGAGCAAATGAAATTCCCGATCCAAGCGAAGGAATCCCTCTACGTCGCGATGCGGTCCTGCAGTCGCGTCAATTTCCTCGACCAACTCGCCGAGCCGGTCGATTTGAGCATCTGAGAGGTTGGGGATGCTCTCGCGGACAGCTAGTGGTTCGACAACCTCGCGCATCTTGTACGTTTGATCAAATTCGAAGGCATCCAGCTTAGCCACCCAGGTGCCGCTATGCGGGACGATCGAGACTAACCCCTCGGCCTCAAGTTGGCGCAAGGCCTCGCGAACCGGCATTCGGCTCGCATTGAACCGATCGGCCAACATTTCCTGCCCTAAACGCTGCCCCGGCTTGAATTCGCCTTCGAGGATCAGTCTCCGCAATTCGTCGGCGACTCGCTGCCCACTGATGGCTGATGGTAATTCCCCTAGCACCTTGGGTCCTCCTTGTCTGTCGAAAGTACACTCCGTCGCCTCTGGGCTTCCTGCTGCGCAGTCTAGCCTTTAGGGTGGTGTGTCGATTCGAGAATTTTTCCGCCGAGTGGCGGCCAACCCCCCTGCCTCTCGCGGGGATAGATTTAAAACAATCATCGCACGAACATGGATCCAATCCCTAGCTTGCCACCGATAGAGAGTGGCCAGGAGTCGCTGTTTTTCGTTTTCCGGATCCAATTCCTCGCTCACGTGAATCCGCAGACGATTCTGCTGGCTCGATGACCAATATGCGAGTGTCCCGCGGTCCAGGCATTGTTCATACCCGGGTCGCGGATTCCTCGCCCCTTTTTCTGGAAGATGAGCCACGTGTCCAGTATGCAGATCACCTCATAAATTCGCGCACATTCCATGAATCTGCACCATCCGGTACGGGCGTGTACGTGTGGCAGTAGGCCTGCGATGCCTTCACTCTCACGGCAGATTGACTGTGCCGAGATTCGAAGTTCGCGGAAAATTAGTCTGTCTACGAGTTCCTACGGACAAAGAAACCGAGACCGTGCACCGACGACATCCAGAATATCTACTTTAGATTTCACCGCCCATTGCGACGGCTGTGCGCATTGCTGCGGTTTCACTCAGCCTGCGCCTCAGGCACTCGAGGTCAGAATCAAGGCATGGGCTTTAGTAAGAAACTTTATGCGCTCTTTCTTTCGTAGTTTATGAATCAGCTGATGACCGGGCGAAGGATCGTTCCGGTTCCAATCAAAAGGGGGAATTCGCCCTGGCTCCGGTCGCTTAACGTTGCTTAACGTAAATCTCAGGTCTGTAATGGTCATCACACGCCAAGGAATAACACGCTTTAGAAGCGACACCGCAAAAGGAGGCAAAGATGCCGAGCACGACCGAAACCCCACCAGTCCGTCCGGCCCGCGTATCAGCCGCCGCGGTAGCCCGTGCATCGGGCGTTTCCACGGCCACTGTCAGCTACATCATGAATGGGCGCCCCGGAGCCTCTTTGGAGACTCGGCGGCACGTCGTGAAGATTGCCAATGAAATGGGATTCCGCCCGTCAAGGAACATCGCGGGTCGAGATCCGCTGCTGACTCGGGTCGTGGGATTAATTCTTCCGAACATCGTCAATCAGATGTACACGGGTTGGGCGCAGCACATTATTAATGCCACGGCCGCTGAGGGTTTCGAGGTCTTCGTAGCTACCACCCAGGACGAGCCCGAATCGCTCGCCCAGGTCGCCGGAACTCTAGCTGCTAGGAACGTGGATGGCGTCATCTCCGCCGCCGCGCTACGCGAAGACTCCAGGGCGTTGCGAACGCTGCGCCAAAAGCGCATCCCCTATGTATGCCTCTCCCGTCGCTCGGACCACCTTCCCGGCGACTTCGTAGGCATCGACGACGATGCCGCCGCCACCGATCTCATGAACCACATCTTGGGCCACGGCTACACGGACATAGCCACAGTCATCGGGCCACGTTTTTCAACCGCGTCGCTGGCCCGTGAACATGCCTTCGTGCGCACGGCCGCAGCCGTCGGCGTGCTCATCACCGGGGAGCGAAAGATCAGTACCAGGCTGAATTCAGACGGCGGCCGTGTAGCCGCCGAAAAACTCCTCGGCTCACCGAATCCTCCACGAGCAATTGTCTGCGGCTCCGATGAGATCGCCATTGGCGTTATGGAACATGCGCTATCTCTCGGACTGCGCATCCCAGATGACGTGGCGGTGGTCGGAAGCGACGGGTTGCCGCACAGCCGTTCCGGATTAATCGGGCTGACCACAATCGTCCAACCCGTCAAAGAAATGGCTGAGCGCTCCTTCGAACTCCTCCTTGACCAGATCACCCGTCCGCGAAGCACCTACAAACATTCGGTATGCGGTCACCGACTGCATACCGGTCGCACCTGCGGCTGCCAAGCCGACCTTGGCGCCCAATAAACCATTCTCTCTAAAATCTTGATCCCCTGACGCTCGCCCCGCCTTCTTCCGCCATGCCCGATCCAGAAAGTCATTGACATGTCTAAACAAGCAAAGACGACCACAAAACGGTCCCCCGAAGTCGTCAACAAGATCATTTTCCGGCGCATCATGCCGCTGCTGATTGCCGCGTACGTCATGGCATTCATCGACCGGACCAACATCGGCATGGCCAAAGACCGGATGGAAATCGACCTCGGAATCTCCGCCACAGCCTACGGCATCGGCGCCGGGCTGTTCTTTCTGACCTATGCCCTCTCTGAGATCCCCTCGAACTTGATCATGCACAAGGTCGGTGCCCGCTTTTGGATCATGCGCATCATGATCACCTGGGGAATCCTCTCTGCCTGCATGGCTTTCGTACAAGGCGAATGGTCCTTCTACATCCTGCGCATGCTGCTGGGCATCGCCGAGGCTGGGCTGTTCCCCGGCGTCATCTACTTCATCACCCAGTGGTTCGTGGTCAAGGACCGCGCCAAGGCCAACGGCATGTTCCTGCTCGGAGTTTCCATCGCCAACATCGTCGGAGCCCCGCTGGGCGGCGTACTGCTAACCCTTGACGGACTCGGCGGCCTGCACGGCTGGCAGTGGATGTTCATCATCGAGGGCATCCCCGCCTGCATCCTTGCCTTCGTCGTCTGGAAGTGCCTGCCCAATAAGCCCACCGAATCCAAATTCCTCACTCGGGAGGAAGCCGAGGACCTCGAGGCAAGCATCCTGGCAGAGGAGACCGCAGGGGCCAAGGCCTCCGGAAACTCGAAGCTGCGCCACGTGCTAAAGGACAAACAGATCCTGCTGGTCGTGGCCATCTACTTCACGCACCAGATTGCCGTCTACGCTTTGAGTTTCTTCCTGCCCTCGATCATCGGCACCTACGGCGCTTTGAACACTATCCAGATCGGCCTGCTGACCTCCATTCCATGGATTTTCTCCGCCGCCGGCGCCCTGCTGTTGCCGCGACTGGCCACCAACGCATCCCGCTCCCGATTGATCGCCACCTCCACAATGGTCGGTATCGTCGCCGGTTTCACACTCGGGGCCATCGGAGGCCCGATCCTGGGCATGATCGGCTTCTGCCTGGCCGCCTTCAACTTCTTCGCCCTGCAGCCGATCCTCTTCACGTACCCGGCAACGCGCCTCTCCGGTGCAGCGCTGGCAGGCGGCATCGCCTTCGTGAACACCATCGGCCTCTTCGGCGGGTTCCTCGGCCCCTACGTCATGGGCTTCATGGAGGAAGCCACCGGCAGCAAGATCTCAGGCCTCTGGTTCATTGTCGCCATGTGCACCATCGGCGCTCTTTTGACCCGCAAGCTCAAGCGCGGTACCGAAGACCCTGCAAAGTCCTCCGTCGCCGCACACTAGATTTCCCACGAACCAAGAAAGAAAAACACCACCATGGAGAACAAACTGGATTTTACCCAGCGCAGGGTGCTGGTCACGGCGGGAGCCGCCGGTATTGGCTTGGCCATCGCCACCGCATTCAAGGACCTCGGGGCGTCCGTGTTCGTCACGGATATAAATCCGGCGGCCGTCGAGGCGGCCCGCAAGGCAGGATTCGCTGCGGCAGTAAGCGACGTGTCTGATGAATCCCAGGTCATTGAACTCGCCGCCACGGTCAGCAAAGAGCTGGGCGGACTGGACGTGCTGGTCAACAACGCCGGAATCGCCGGGCCCACCGGACCGGTCGAGACTCTCGATGCCGAAGCTTGGAAGGCCACCTTCGACGTCAACGTGCACGGGCAGTTCTATTGCATCAAGCACCTGCTACCACTGCTGCGCAAGGGGTCTGAGGCCTCGATCGTCAATCTCTCTTCGGCCGCGGGACGACTGGGCATGGCCGGGCGAAGCCCCTACTCGGCTTCCAAATGGGCAGTGATCGGGCTGACGAAAACACTGTCCATCGAGCTGGGTGACGAGCGCATTCGCGTCAACGCCATCTGCCCAGGTGCCGTGAACGGACCGCGCATCGAAGCCGTCATCAAGGCCAAGGCAGACATGCTCGATCGCCCGCTTGAGGAAGTCTCCAATCTCTACCACCGCCAGTCCTCGCTGAACCAGCTTGCCGAACCCGGCGACATCGCCGACATGGCAGTGTTCCTGTCCAGTTCCCTTGCCCGCAGCGTCAATGGCCAGGCCATGGCAGTTGACGGCAACACCGAAAAGCTCTACTAAGGAAATCGACACCATCATGGCAACATCACGCAAGGTCATCATTACCTCCGCCGTTACCGGCGCCATCCACACCCCCACCATGTCCCCTTATCTGCCGGTCACAGCCGATGAGATCGCCGATGCCGCAATCGGTGCCGCCGAGGCCGGGGCCTCGATCGTGCACATGCATGCACGGGACCCGAAGGATGGGCGCCCTTCGCAGGAACCCGCCCACTTCGAGCCCATTCTGGCCAGGCTCAAGGCCAACACCGACGCCATCATCAACATCACTACCGGTGGATCACCGCATATGAGCGTGGAAGAGCGGATGCGCCCGGTAATCGAGTTCAAACCGGAGCTCGCCTCGCTGAACATGGGATCGATGAACTTCGGGCTTTACCCCATGCTTGATCGCTTCAAGGAATTTGGCCACGAGTGGGAACGTGAAGGTCTGGAGAACTCCCGGGATCTCGTCTTTAAAAACACCTTCGCCGACATCCAAAAGATCTTGGAGATCGGGAATACGAACGACACCCGCTTCGAGTTCGAGTGCTACGACATATCGCACCTGAACAACCTCGCGCACTTCCAATTACGCGGCTTGGCCCGCGGACCGCTCTTCGTCCAGTCTGTCTTCGGGCTGCTCGGCGGCATCGGGGCGCACCCCGAGGATCTCATGCACATGCGTCGGACCGCCGACCGGCTCTTCGGCGATTCCTACGAGTGGTCGATCCTGGGTGCCGGTAAAAATCAGATGCCACTGGCCACCATAGGTGCGGCGATGGGCTCTCACGTCCGCGTTGGCCTAGAAGATTCGCTATGGATCGGGCCCGGCCAACTTGCCGCCTCAAACGCCGAGCAAGTAACCCGTATCCGTACCATCCTCGAGGCACTGAACTTCGAAGTCGCCACCCCCGACGAGGCCCGCGAGATGTTGACGCTAAAGGGCCGTGAAAACGTCGGATTCTAGGATTCACGAACCGGTGATTTTCAGAACCTCCGACAGTGTCTGGTTGAACGTAGCCCGTCACCCGGGTCACGCGACGATCCAAAACAACAGTGGCTGGACAACCTAGGTGCGCGGCGCTCAGTATGGTCACCACCTCGCTCAAAGAGGCCGCGGCGGTCGCCGATGGGCAACGCGGGGAATCCCAAATTCAATGGGGCAAGTTCTTGCCGGTATTGGCGCCCCAAAGCTAAAAACGCGGCAAACTCTGTGATTGGATTTGTCGTGGAAGACCGTACGAACAATGATCCAGCCAGCGGGGCGCTTGGCAGCCATTTCCAGGCGCAGCGCTGGGTGGATCTTTGGATCAATGTCTACCCCACCCACCGGTACCTAAGATTAGGCTGCTATCCAAGGAACTAAGATTTCTCGGGGACCTCCTCCGAGTTGAACAAGCACCGGTTCAGTGGTTCTGCCCACCTGGGTCAAATTCGCAATTCTGGCCAGCAACCTAGCCCGGCGCCTACTAGCTGCGTACTAAAGCGGCACTGGGGCATTAGATCTGCGAAACTAGATGGCGCTCCAACCGGTGTCCGAGGCAAGCACCACACCATTGATGTTGGTGCTGTCGTCGCTGAGCAGGAAGGTGATGGAAGCTGCCAACTGAGCCGCGGTTGCCATGCCGGGAATGATGCTCATCAGCGGCGCAATCACCTGCTGGGCATATGCCGAATCCATCGGCGCCTCGATGTTGGTCTGCACCGCACCAGGGGCGACTGCGTTGAAGCGGATCCCCTTCTTCCCGTACATGACGGCTGAGTTTTTGGTCATGCCGACCACCGCATGCTTCGAGGCGGTGTAGGCAACGCCTGCTGCCGAGCCGCGCAGCCCCGCTTCCGAGGCGACGTTCACAACCGTGCCGCTTTCGGCCTCTAGCATCAGGGGCACTACGGACCGGGTCAGCTTTAGGATCGAATTCAAATTGACGTTGAACACGCGCTCCCAGGTGGAGTCTTCCACCTCATGGATGGGCTCAAACTTGTCCATAATGCCCGCGACGTTGGCCAGGGCATCGACCTTGCCTTCGCCAGCGGCAACGATCCGATCAACGACGTGCTGATCGGTGATGTCACCGGCTACCGCAACGATGCTCAGCTCCGGGTTTTCTGCGACCAATTCGCCGAGGCGCTCACCGCTGATATCTGCCGCGATCACCTTGCCGCCTTCTTGTGCCACGCGCAGGGCGGTCGCCTTGCCGATGCCTGAACCCGCGCCGGTGACAATGACGGTTTTGCCGTCAAAACGTGCCGGGGTGATTTTTTCCTGCCAAACGTTTTCCGTGCTCATGACCGCTCTTTCTGATTACTTAGACAATAGTAACTTCATATTATGACACAGAGTGTCATAACTCAATGGGTCATACTTGAGATATGCCGGACACTCAGGATCTCTCCACCACACGCCTCTCCGGACGCCCGCAGAGCATTAATCCGGAATCGGTGGCCCGCACCGCCCTAGAACTTTTTGCCAAACACGGCTACGGCGCGGTCTCCATGGCGCAAATTGCCGAAGAGGCGGGAATTGGACGCAAAAGCCTCTACCGCTACTTCGCGTCCAAGGCGGATCTGGTGTGGGGAGGACTGCTCGAAGCTGCTGAAATTTCGGAACAGGCATTGGATGTCGCACAAGGCTCTGACATGCGGTTGCTGGACGCCATGCATGAGGCAATCCAAGCCGCCCTGCGATCGCTACCGGATTTGGAAGTCACCCGCGGCCGGCTTCGTCTAATCGCAGAACAACCCGAACTGTTGGCCCAGGCACCCCTGCGGATGGCCCCGCAAAACGGACGAATGCTGCAGCATCTAGTGGACGGCGGACTCAGCGTAGATGAGGCCCACTACCTTTCGGTGGCCTTTGGCAGCGTCACCTTCTCTGCGTGGATCCGCTGGGCGCAATCCAACGAACTCAGCCCCGCTCAGTTCCTCACGAACGCCATGAAAGTTCTTCGCCTGCCGTAGCCCCACTGCGGAAGCTATTTCGCGCCGGCCCACTGATCATCGATCATGGCGGCAAAGTCGAATGCTTCATCTAGGATTTCGCGCAAGCTTTCTTCGGGCGCGCTAACCCAGCGAACTAACGCGTGGTCATAGAGCGCCATGGCCAGCAGCGCAGAGGTTTCCGCCCGACGAACGTTGGCGCAAAATGACGATAATGCCTGCGCCAGGGAAGCCTGCTGCTCACGTCTAAATTCTTGCCAGCTGGCGCGCAACGCGGGACTCCCCCACACCAGCTGAATTCGTCCCCGTAGGGCTTCTGGGTCTTGTTCTGCGGCCACGACCGTCGATTCAAAGCTTCGGCGCAAAAGTTCCAGCAGGCTTTCTCCGGGATGAGAGGCCATGGACGCCAACGCTTCAGAAAAATGCACATTCAGCGAACCTAGGGCGGTGATCACCGCATCTTCCTTCGAGGAGAAATACCTGAAGAAGGTAGCCCGGGAAATGCCCACTGATTGAGCGGCTTGCTGTGCAGTAACGTTCTCCAGTCCTTGCTCGGCGAACAGGGTATAGATCTGTTCTGCCAACTCGACCTTCATCTTCTCGCGCACTCGTTCACGCACCGCAGGGACCATGGCAAAAACTTTACTCTGAGATGATCGACCTCTTTTGAGACTCAGTCTCTTCGCCCATATCAGGGACAATTTATTCTCGGCGTGTCGCATAGAGGCAAGTTAACGAATCTCAACAATCAACCCGTTTTGACGTCATACTTAGGACCTCTTAGTTAGGCTCGATAATAGATAACAATGCAGACATGAGGGATTCGCATGGCACAGGACATCAAGGTAGGCACCATCGAGCTCGGGCAAGGGCTGCAGATAACCGGTCAAGGGTTCGGGAGCATGTCACTTAGCGGACCCTATGGCTCGGCCGAGGATGACGAATCTCTGCGCACCCTAAATCACGTCATCGATAGCGGAGTTACTTTCCTCGACACCGCCAACATTTACGGCGAAGGACATAATGAGTCCCTGCTGTCCCGGGTGCTCAAGACGCGCAGCGATGAAGTTACGCTGGCCACCAAGGCTGGCATTGTTCGCCCAAAAAACCCGGGCGATCCACGAGCCAATGGCGATCCGGCCTTCATCAAGGAATGTCTCGATGCGAGCCTGCAACGACTCGGTGTCGACGAAGTGGACCTGTACTACTACCACAGGGTTGATAGCCGCGTGCCGATCGAGGAGACCGTCGGAGCCTACGCTGAACTGGTTCAAGCCGGCAAGATCAAACACATCGGATTATCCGAGGTAACCTCCAACGAGCTTCGTCGGGCACATCAAATCCACCCGATCACCGCAATTCAGATGGAGTACTCGATCTTCAGCCGGGATATTGAGCGCTGGCTGCTTCCGACGGCATGCGAGCTCGGGGTCGGTTTGGTTCCCTATGCCTCGCTGGGCCGCGGCTACTTCACCGGACAGGTGGACTCGCTGGAGCAGTTGGAGTCCGGCGATATCCGGCATAATTTCCCACGCTTCGAACCAACGAGCATGAAGCGGAATCTGCGGCTGCGAAAGGTCATCGAGGCCGTGGCCGAACGTGAAGGATTCTCCACGGCGCAGGTGGCGCTGAGCTGGGTCTACGAGCAGGCTGACCGCCACAGCGTGGCCGTTTCACCAATTCCGGGCACCCGCTTCCGTGCCCATTTTGATGACAACTTGGAGGCGCTGAACATTCGGCTCTCCGAACTATCAATGAACGAGTTGGATGCCTTGGCTGCTCAAGTCGACGGCGAACGTCAACGAGACATCTATTCTGTTTCCAAGGGCCGCGAAGAACAGCAGATGGCGAACTTATAGTGCTGAGCCCCGCGGGTTAAACCCGGAGCATTCATCCGCACTGGCTGTTCAACCGCTCAGCTCTGCCACCCGTTTCCGCTTATCACCGCTACTGCGTAGAGTTTCGAGCGTAGGGTATTTCCAGTATTTGGCGAGGAAGGACTAGCCCACCATGAGAATCGCATTGGCTCAGGTATTGAGCACCGCAGATCCGCAGCGAAACTTGGTGACCATCCGTGATCATGCGCGGCAAGCGAAAGCAGCCGGCGCAACATTGGTGGTCTTTCCCGAAGCCATGCAGGTGTCCTTTGGCCACCCGCTAGCCGACTTTGCCCAGCGTTTAGACGGGCCGTGGGCTACGTTAGTCCGCCAGCAGGCCCGCGACATCGGCATCACCATCGCCGTGGGCATGTTCACCCCGGGCCAAGAAGGCCGGGTGCGGAACACCTTATTGGTCGCAGGCAATGGTGTCGATACGCACTACGACAAGATCCACCTCTACGACGCCTTCGGTTTTTCCGAGTCGGATACCGTGACCGCCGGAAACACTCCGGTGCAGTTTGACCACCAAGGCACCATTGTCGGACTGGCCACCTGCTATGACCTGCGATTCCCCCAATTGTTCGTCCACCATGCCCGGGCGGGAGCCAAGGTTAATATCGTCGCCGCCTCCTGGGGCCAGGGCGAGGGCAAGGCCGAACAGTGGACCACTCTGGCTCAGGCCAGAGCCCTGGATTCCACGACTTTTGTGGTGGCCGTTGACCAGGCCGACCCTGCCAGCATTGGCCGGCAGGTTACGGGCGCCGCACCATTGGGAGTCGGGCATTCCGTGGTGGTGGACCCCTTGGGCCGGATCATTGCCCAGGCGGGCACAGAACCGCAGCTGCTGGTAGTTGACCTTGATCTGGATCAGGTCGCGCACGCTCGAAAGCAACTGCCCGTACTCGCCAACGCTGTGGACTTGTAGGCCGGCGGCCGGGCTTCCTCCTGGCATGAACCAGAAGGATCGGGCCTGCCAGACAAGACTTACTCGGCAAGATCCAGCATCGGCGCTTTTCGCTTGAATCCACCGGTTACATAGGCGAGATATCCCAGCCCCAAAACGATCCAAGCCAGACCGAACGTCAAGGACAATGCGCTGAGGCTGGTCCACAACCAAATAGTCAGCGCCACGCCAATGAGCGGCAGCACCAGATAATTAATGGTGGCTGCCAATCCGCGGTGCCGGTGGGCCAGGAAGAAATATTTGATGACCGAGAGGTTTACGGCCGAAAACGCCACCAGCGCTCCGAAGCTAATCATGGCGGACACCATTTCCAGGCTGGCAAAAAGCGCGGTGAGTGAGACGGCGGAAACGATCAGGATGACAAATGTTGGAGTCTTGAACCGCGGATGAAGATAGCCGAATACTCGGCGCGGCAGCACCCCGTCGCGGCCCATGCTGTAGAGGATCCGTGACACCGATGCCTGCGATACCAAGGCAGAACCCATTGCACCGCAAATGAAACCAGCCGTGAAGAAGATCGACAGGAATTGCCCGCCGACCGCGAAGACAACTTGGATGGAAGCGGAATCAGCGTTCGTAAATTCGTGGCTGGGGTAGACAAGATGCGAGACGTAGGCCAGCACCACGAACAGAAATCCGCAGATCAGGGTGGTGAGCACGATGGCCCTTGGCAAATCCCGCTTGGGATTGCGTGCCTCTTCCGCGAACGTCGTGATTGAATCGAACCCCAAGAACGAGAGACACAAAATTGCCGCTCCCGCGGCAAGCGGAGCAAAGCCACCCGGGTCCCCGGTCCCCCGCAGGGGCGCAAACAGATCTACCGTGGCTTGACCCCGCAGGTACGCGAGGGAGAATCCGATGAAGAGGATGATGAACAGGAACTGGAAGCCGATGATCACGATATTTGTCCGGGCCACCGAGACGATGCCGATAATGTTCAGCACGGTAACCAGCGCCATCCCGGCTAGCATGAAGGCCCACGGAGGTATCGACGGGAAAAACTCGTTGAGGTAGATCCCCAAGAGCAGGTAGTTGATCATGGGTAAAAAGAGGTAGTCAAGCAGCAATGCCCAACCGGCCATGAACCCGATATTTGAACCGAATGACCGCTGTGCATAAACATACGCGGAACCCCCGACGGGAAATGCCCGTGACATCAGCCCGTAGGAACGGGCGGTGAACAGCATAGCTATCAGGGTAATTAGATAGGCCACCGGCAACCGCCCGCCGGTAATTTCCGTGACGATTCCATAGGTACTGAAGATCGTCAGCGGCACCATGTAGACCATGCCGAAGAGCACGAGGTTTGGAAGCCCCAGTACCCGGTTCATCTGCGTGGGTGCCTCCGTCACGCCCTCCGTATATTGCTGAGCCTGTTTCATGACCGTTACCTCTCTGCAGGTGCCCCGCTGCTGCCGCCGCGTGAAGCGACGGACTTTCCAGCACGCGAAGGCGCACCATCGAAAATAATGAAGACCGTTCACTTAATGTAGTGATAGGCCTCACCATTAGCAAGGGGGTCATAGTGGCCAGCAAGGCGTTCAAAGCTCATGAGATCGACCGGGAGAACGAGTTGAGCCCTGCAATTACGGCCAACTTAGGCAGAATGACTTGGAACTTTTTGATCACTCGGAAAACTCGAAGAAGCCCATTCAGTCAACCTCGATGTTCAAAAGAAATTTATAAGATTAATTTGTTTGAAACATGGCGACAGCTCAACCCGACCGAGACTAAGGCTGGGCGACTTCCCGCTCGATGGCAGCAATCATGGCACGTAGCCCAAATTCAAAGGATTGATCGCTAACCGTGGATCGAGCCTGCCGCGCATATTTTTCCCCGCTTTCCATGACTTCCCCGTGGCTGTTGCCACCGCCTTCACCGCCCTGCTCGGGTAGCGCGGCAACATGCGCGCCGGGTGCCACGATGTCCAATGCCGCGCCGACCACCAGCGACTCAATGGCAACCATCACCATCAAGATTCTCGGCACGGCAACACCTGCACGGCGCAGGAGCCGTCCCATCTCTTCGTAGATCACTCCCGATTCGGACTCTTCGGAGATCGGTGTAGCGACAATCAGCTCAACGGCTGCGGGAACACGGAGCAAGGCTTCGCGGAATAACACCGCAAAGTGGAAGAGCGCTTCGGTCCAGGGCAGGTCGGCAAGCATGCTTCGGTCGATGGAACGCACCATGTCTCGACGCATCAGGTTCACCAGATGCTGCCGATTCTCCACGTGGTTATACAGCGCCGGTGTCCGCACATCCAAGGCGCGGGCCAGCCGCCCCATGGAAAATTCTTCCGGCCCCACGTCTTGAAGCAGGGCGAAAGCGGCATCGACAATTCCCTGCTGCGACAGGATTGGCGTGGCCGGCCGGCCGGCGACTCGTTGCGACATTCAGACCATCCCGATTCTTCGACAATTCCACCTCCATCCAACCATGGACACTCGGTGGTTCCGAGGTTAGACTCAAAAATAATTAACACTATTAATATCTTGGAGTGAAACCATGCACGGACCCCAGACGGTGCTGTACGCAGCGACCATACACACGCTGACTCAGGAGCAGGAAATAACCGCACTGGGAATCACCGACGGAGTGATCTCGCATCTCGGCAACCGTGACCAGTCGCGGGATTGGCTCACCGCCGATACGGAAATTATCGACCACGGCGATGCCGCCATCACCCCGGGGCTCGTCGATGCGCATATCCACCCGGTTTTCGGTCAGTCTGTCACCCGCGGAATTTTCCTCGGCGATGCCCGAACCGTGGAAGAAGCGACCCACCTTTTCGCTGAGTATGCACGCACGCGAGAATCCGATCAGATCCTTTTGGGACATGGGCTGAATGTGGCGATCTTCGGATCGGCCGAACCCAACGGGCAGTTTCTCGAAGCGGCAGCACCCGGCCGTTCAAGCTACGTCACCTGCTTCGATGCCCATTCGGCTCTCGCTTCGCAGGCAATGCTTCAGCTTGCGGACATCAGCGGCACGGAAAGCTTTACCGACGGTTCCAGCGTCGTGGTTGACCTGCAGGGCAATCCCACCGGCTTCCTGCGGGAGTTTGCTGCCATGGCGCTTGTCGAGAGCTCCCTGCCCGTTTTGAGCATTGACGACAAGGTGCACGCCGTCTACCGGCTGCTGCGCGAGATGGCCGCCAGCGGGCTGACCGGCGGAGAAATGCTCGATTTTGCCGACCCCGATTCCCTAGAGGTCTTCCGACGCCTCGAACAGTACGGCGATCTTCCCATCAAGCTGCGGATTGCGCCTTGGCTGATGGCGAGCGACGGCGCCGAAGCGCTGGAACGGATCATCGAGCTACAGGGACAACACGGCCGGCGTTGGCAGGTGCGCGGCGCAAAGCTCATGATTGACGGGACCGTGGACAACGGCACCGCGTGGCTCTACGAACCGGATACCGAAGGCGAATCCATGGATTCACTGTATTTGGATCCGAAGCAGTACCTCAGGAATCTCAATGCGCTAGCCGCGGCCGGAATTACCACCACCACGCATGCCATTGGGGATCGGGGCATCGGTTTTGTCATTTCGGCGATTGCCGCCCTGCCCAAGGATGGATTACGGCACCGCATTGAGCATTTGGAAGAAATCAATGATGAGGACTTCGCCCGGCTGCAGGCTTCGGGCGCAACCATCAGCATGCAGCCTACGCATTGCACCCATTTTGTGCGCGCCGACGGCTCGGACGCCTGGTCCCGGCGCCTCGGTGAGCGCCGCGCGCAGTTTGCATTCCGGCTACGCGACGTCAAGGACGCCGGACTGGTGCTGGCGCTGGGCTCCGACTGGCCTATCGCCCCCTTTGACCCGCGGTTGATCATGGCCGATGCGCAGACCCGCCGGCGTACCGAGGTGCCCGACAGCGACAGCGCACAACCACGCCACCGGCTCTCGGCACGAGAGGCGTTGGAAGGCTACACCGCCAACGTCTATGAAAGCACCGGCACGACCGGCGGGCGCCTGACTCTGGGCATGCCAGCAGACCTCTCCGTCTTCGCGGCAGATCCGCTGGCGATCTCCCCCGAGGAACTGTGTACCGTCGAGGTGCTTGGAACCTACCTGGACGGCGTTCGAGTGGATACCCATGCGGAACTCGATTCGCCCGAACCGCTCCCGGCGAGCGCGAGCTAGGTAAGCACCTGCTCAGCGCCGATGCGCCGAGGCCCGCCAGGCACTGTCCACCATCTGCTCAAGGCTATGGCGCATCTTCCAGTCCAGGTCGCGGGCGGCCAACGTGCCATCGGCAACGATGCGCGCCGGATCCCCGGGGCGGCGGGCCTCTTCGAGGGCGCTGAACTCGATGCCGGTCACCTTGGCCACCGCGTCCATGATCTGGCGCACCGAAACGCCATCGCCGGAACCCAGGTTGTAGACCGGCTCCAGCGGCGCATCCGCCTCAAGCTTCTTCGCGGCCTCGACATGGGCCAGCGCGAGGTCTGCCACGTGCACATAATCGCGCACGCAGGTGCCATCGGCAGTGCCGTAGTCGGTGCCGAAGATCTTCGGAGTCTTCCCCGCATTCAATGCCTGGAAGACCAGTGGAAACAGGTTGTGCGGGCTGGCGTCGTAGAGCTCGTCGCTGCCCGAACCGACCACATTGAAGTAGCGCAGCGAGGTGTGCTTCAGCCCGGCGGCAACGCCCTGATCACGAATCAGCCATTCGCCCACCAGCTTGCTCTGCCCGTACGGGGATTCGGGGAAGGTGCCGGTGGCTTCGGTAACCAGGTCCTCATCCGGGGTGCCGTATACGGCGGCCGAAGAAGAGAAGACCATATTGTGCACGCGGGAGCTCTCCATGGCTTCCAGCAGATGCGCGGTGCCCGTGACGTTCTGCTCGAAGGCCAGCAACGGGTGCTTCACCGATTCGCCCGCGTACTTGTAGCCGGCCAGGTGGATGACCCCGGAAACGTCATGGCGCTTCATGATTTCCACGAGCTTTTCGGTCTGCAGGATGTTCAGCTGGTAGAACGGAACCTGATCGGGCACGAAGCCGCGCACGCCACTGGCCATCGAGTCCACGACCACCGCGTCAAGGCCCGCAGCGGACAGCGAGCGAACCACATGCGATCCGATATACCCGGCTCCGCCGGTCACTAGCCAACTCATGCTTTTCCTGCTCCCTCGTCTGCGATCACGGTGAAAATAGCCGGTTCAACATAGCCGGCCTGGTCAAATGCTTCACGCACCGCCTGGCTAACCTTATCGATGTGCTCGCGCTTGATCAATGCGATGGCGCTGCCGCCAAAACCTCCACCGGTCATGCGCGCGCCAATGGCTCCGGCGGCCATCGCAGCTTCCACGGCAACGTCCAGTTCCTCACTGGAGATCTCATAGTCATCGCGCATGGATTCGTGGGACTGGTACAGCAGTTTGCCCACGGCGTCCAGGTCCCCTTCGCGCAGTGCGAAGACGGTGTCCAGCACGCGGCGGTTCTCGGTCACGATGTGCATGGCCCTCCGCTTGGCTACCGGATCCTCGATGGCTTCAAGCTCGGCCACGACGGTGACTTCGCGCAGCGACTGGACTTCCAAGGCGGCGGCGGCCTGCTCGCAGCTGGCTCGCCGGGCGGCGTACCCGCCATCAACATGCGAATGCTCCACCCGGGTGTCCATCACCAGCACCACCGCATCGTGCTGTGCCAGCGGCAGTGGCACCGCCTGGGTTTCCATGGAACGGCAGTCCAGGAACAGGGCGTGCTGGGCGTGGGACATCAGCGAGGCGCTCTGGTCCATGATGCCTGTCGGGGCGCCGACGAACTCATTCTCGGCGCGCTGGGTCAACTGCGCCATCTGCACCTTGGACAGGCCCAACTCGTAGAGGTCATCCAACGCCACGATGGTTGCCACTTCCAGGGCGTGCGAGGAGGACAGTCCCGAACCCACCGGAACATCGGAGTCCACCAGCAGCTGGATCCCGCCGAGTTCCACCCCGTCGAGCTGGTTCAGCGCCCAGAGCACGGCCGCCGGGTACGCTGCCCAACCGGGAACCGCGCGCGGCACCAGCTCATCGAAGGTGATGGAGGTGATCGGCGGGTGTTCCCCTGACCCGTAGGTAGACGCAAAATCCAGTGTCTGGCGATCCGCGTCGAGCTGCGTCTTGCGGCGCACAGCCACCAGCGCATTCTTGTCGATGGCGAAGGGCAGCACAAAACCCATGTTGTAGTCGGTGTGCTCGCCGATCAGGTTAACCCGTCCCGGGGCGCGCCAGATGCCTTCTGGCTGGTGCCCGTAGATCTTGGCGAACTTCTGGTGCAAAGCGGCCATGCGCTGCGTGGTTTCCTTGGAGTTGCTGATGCTCATGGCATGACCTCGCGCAGTCGTGCCGCGGTCTGCTCGGCTGGAACGTCGTTGATGAATGCACCCATGGCCGCTTCGGAGCCGGCCAGGAACTTGAGCTTGTCGGCGGCCCGGCGCGGGCTGGTCAGCTGCAGGTGCAGGCGGGAAGCTTCACGTTCCTTGCCTGCCACCGGCGCCTGGTGCCAGGCGGAAATGTACGGGGTGGGAGTCTCATAGAGGGCATCGAATCCGCGCAACAGATCGCGGTACACCACGGCCAGCTCGTCTTTCTCCGCCTCATTGAGCGCGGCGAAGTCCGGCACGTGGCGATGCGGCACCAGGTGCGCTTCCAACGGCCAGCGTGCAGCGAAGGGCACGAACACGGAGAAGTGCTCGCCGGCAGCAACCATGCGCGTACCTTCCTTGCGTTCGAAGTCCAGGATGTCGCCCATCAGGGTGCGTCCGGTCTTCTCCAGGTGGGCCACCGCTTGGGCGGCCATCTTGGTGGCGGTCGGGGTCAGGTAGGGGTAGGCGTAGATCTGTCCGTGCGGGTGGTGCAGGGTCACGCCGATATCCTGGCCTCGGTTCTCGAATGGGAACACCTGGGCAATGCCTTCCATCGCCGACAGGGCCGCGGTACGCTGCGCCCACGCGTCGATGACGGTGCGCGCCCGGGCATCATCCAGCGAGGCGAAGGAACCCTCGTGCTCCGGGGTGAACACCACGACTTCGCAGCGGCCGTAGGCCGGGGCAGGAACCTGCACCGGAGCAGCAGCCGGGATCCGGCCCAGATCCGGTCCCAGCGAGGGGAAGCGGTTCTCGAAAACCACCACGTGGAAATCCTCGGCCGGAATCTCGCTGTGGCGGCCCTGGGTACTAGGGCACAGCGGGCATTCTTCCTTGGGCGGAAGGTAGGTGCGCGACTGCCGGTGGGCCGCGACGGCTACCCAGTCTCCGGTCAACCGGTCGTAGCGCAGCTGTCCAGGTTCCCCGCGCGGATCCAGCGCCCTGGTGTCGGGTGCCGGTTCGGGGGCGATGGCATTGGCATCGGCGAAGAAGATCGCCTCGCGGCCATCGGCCAGGTGATGGACCCGGTGTGATATCAGGCCAGAAGGGATCCTGCCGGTAACGCTCATGATTCGACCACCTTTTCAATTTTCAAGTTCTCGATGTGCTGGCGGAGTTCCTCGACGGCCGTCTCGTCCAAGCCGTCGTCGCTGACGAGTGTGTCGATTTCGTGCAATGGAGCACTGGAGTACAAACCGGCCAAGCACCATTTGCTGGAATCCGCGACGACCACGCGGCTGTCACAGCGTTCCAGGAAAAGTCGATTGACTTCCACCTCGAGCATGTTCGGTGTCGTGATTCCGTCCTGGACGCTGAACCCGTGGACCCCCATGAAGCATCGGTCGACGTGCAGTGTCCGCAGGGCCGCAGTGGCCAGTGGACCGACCAACGCGTCGGATACCGTTCGCAGGCCACCGGTGAGCTGCACGGTCTGGCCTGCAGCCGGGGCATCTTGTAGGAGGTCGGCGATGCGCGGAGAGTTGGTCACAATCGTGAGGTCGGGAACTGCCCGCAGCAGACGGGCCACCTCATAGGTCGTAGTCCCCGACGTAAGGGAGATGGACATTCCTGGTTCAACCATTTGCGCCGCCGCACGGGCAATGGCCGCCTTCTGCGGCAACTGCAGAGTTGACTTGCGCTGGAATCCCGGCTCTTCAGCAGACGCAGATTCCTGGAGCAGTGCGCCTCCGTGGACCTTATGCAATTCGCCGTCCTTGACCAGGCGGTCCAGGTCACGGCGCACTGTCATGTGCGAAACGCCAAATTCCTCAGCCAACTGGGCTACCTTGACTGCACCGTTGGCACGAACTCTATCCAGAATCCGCCGTCGACGCTGGGTTGGGAAGTTCTCGCTCATCGGGACTCCTTGGCAGACAGGTTGAAATAACACGCTCCGTAAAGCGATACAACCCTAATTCAAACACACTCAAACATATTTGAACACATTTGAACATATTTGAACATATTTTCAACCAGAACCGTCCACTTGCCGGGCAGCCCGAGAACGTAGATATCAGCCCCGAAAATACTTCGGGATCATCGCTCCGGCGTGCCGCTGCAAGTGCTTCGCCCTGCTTGCGCCAAGTCCGCGCGCAGTGGGGAGCTGGATTTTCGCGCGGCTACGGCGCCCCGGAGCCAATTTCGGCAAACACCCCTCATGATTCAGGCAAAATGACCAGGTCCAGATACGCCTTGAGGGTGCCAGCCATGTCAACATCGTCGGGAGACAAGAGCCACTGCACTTGGATCCCGTCCCACAGGGCCAGCAGCGACGCTCCCGCCACATGCGGGTCCACCCCGGGGCGCAGCCGACCAATGCTCTTCATGAATTCGAATTCAGCGCCGTACTCGCCGCGCAAGCGCTCGAAGCGGGCCTCGAAATACGAGCGCGCCGGATGATCAGAAGTGGTTGATTCCCCGCAAAGGGCTGCGTAGAGCTCGATCAACTCCGCGGCACCCTCGTTGAATTGCGCTTGCTCGACAATGGACTGGGCAAAGCGCTCACCAGTGCCCGGCGTGCCGTCGGTGACGGCGTCGCGGCGCTTGAGAGCGGCAATGAGAAGTTCCTGCTTGTTCGGATAGTGGTGCAAAACGCTGGTTTGGCTCATGCCTGCCGCGTCGGCAACATCCTGCACAGTTCCGCCGCGATACCCCCGCGCGCCGAATACCTGGAGGGCAGCCTGGGCGATCTGTTCCCTTCGGGCTGCAGATTTGGCATATGGACCGCGCCGGCGGCGGCCGGATTCATTGCTCGTCACAGTTACTCAGTGTAGGTAGGCCCAGCAGTATTCGAAAATGATGCATCGGCCTAGCAAGCCAGCATGATCGGCAAACAAGAAATTTGACCAAAACTGAGTAATCACTCTATTTTTGCAGTAACCTATTTCACATGCCCTCGTCCCGGGCACCATAAAGAAAACTACTTTTAAGTGAGCACGGATGCCATTGACAACAAGACGCCGCCTTCTCAAGGCCGGCCTGGGCGCCGCCGCCCTGGGCGTAATGACTGCATGCGGCACCGCAGGCCCCCGGTCTGCAGATGCCATGCCAACCATTGCGCCGGCCGCCCCAGGAGAAAAAGTCAGGCTGACATATTGGAGCTGGCTCAAGGATATCCAGCGAGTCGCAGATGCTTTCAACGCCATGCATCCGAATATCCATGTTGAGGCGGTTTGGATCCCCAGTGGAAATCAAGGCGGATACCCAAAGCTCTACTCTGCTCTCGCAGCAGGCGGAGGACCCGATCTGGCCCAAATCGAATTCCGCACCCTCCCGGAGTTCATGCTCGTCAATGGCGTCGTGGATCTCGCGGCGTACGGTGCGCAGCAGTACGCTCACCGATATGATCCGTCACTGTGGGGCCAGGTCAGTTTTCCCAACGGAATATTCGGCATGCCTCAGGATTCCGGGCCGATGGCAATGTTCTACCAGCCAGAAACTCTGGACAAAGTCGGCGCCGTCGCCCCGGAAACATGGGCGCAATGGGCCGAGATCGGGTCAGAACTGCGTCAAGCCAACAGCTACATCGACTGCTTCTCCCTCAGTGATGCCTCCTACTTCGTGTCCTACGCGGCACAAGCAGGAGCCCAATGGCTTCGGCCATCCGACGACGGCTGGGTCATTAATATGACCGACGACGCAACACTGGAAGTCGCCAGGTTCTTCGACCGGGCCATCGACGAAGATGTCGTAACTACCGCGATCTCGCCCTTCAGCCCGTCTTGGTATGCTGCGGCTGCATCCGGCCAGCTCGCCTCTGTCACCAGTGGGAACTGGGCTGATGCGCTTGTCAGCTCTGTCGCTGGCGGACAGGGCAAATGGAGGGTCGCATCGATGCCGAAGTGGACCCCGGGCGGATACGGCTCCAGCTACCTGGGCGGATCGACGGTTGCGGTTCTGGCTAATAGCCGCCATCCGCATGAGGCCTTGGAGTTCGCCGCCTGGATGACGTCCACGGAAGCCGGGATCAGCAACGAAATCGCGCACAGCGGCATTGGCTGGTCACCGGTTCCGGGCATCATCGGCGAGTCGCGCGAAGGCCCCTCCGAATTCTTCGGCGGGCAATCGTACAACAAGCAAGTCATTGTCCCAGCCAGCAAATCGCAGAATCCCAATTGGAGCTGGTGGCCGGTCACCCAGCAATCCTTCAATATCCTTTCCGACGGATTCCGCCGGAAAGCCGCCGGAACCAGCTTGGTCGATTCGGTGGTATCCGCAGAGCAGGAAATCATTGCGGCATTCCGCAACAAGGGCCTGAAGATCCGCAAGGAGGCATCGTGAGCACGCCGACCATCACCCGAGGCACCCGGAGAAAACGTGGTCCCTCACCAAGCAGGTTTGAGCTCGCCCCGTGGCTGTTGCTCGCGCCTTTCCTCGCGCTCTTCACCCTGACTTTCATCTTGCCCATCATTGCAGCCATACAAGCCAGCTTCACCCGTATCACACGGCGCGGATTGTTCGGAGAAGCCGGCGTGCACAGCGAATTCGCTGGATTCGGCAATTACGCGCAAGCCCTGGGAGACGAAGCCTTCGTTGCTTCGATTGGCCGCATGATCGTGTTCGGCATCGTGCAGGTTCCCATCATGATCCTTCTTTGCACGGTCCTGGCTCTGCTGCTTGAGTCGGCGAGCGCCAAATGGCCGGCCTTTTTCCGGGCGGCGTACTTCCTGCCCTACGGCGTGCCGGGGGTCATTGCCACTATCCTCTGGTCATTCCTCTATGTTCCCGGCCTGAGCCCGATCATCGATGCCGCCTCAGCCGTCGGCTTGGAAGTCGATTTCCTCGGGCCACAGAGCATCTTGTGGTCCATCGCCAACATCGTGACATGGAGCTACACGGGCTACAACATGCTGATCGTCATCGCGCAGCTCAAGGCAATTCCCGGCGAGATCTACGAAGCCGCACGCTTGGACGGGGCGGGTCCACTGCGTGTGGCATGGCATATCCAGCTGCCGCTCATCAGCCCGGCACTGGTCTTGACCACGGTCTTCTCCATCATTGGCACCTTGCAGCTTTTCGCCGAAGCGCAAGTTCTCATGAGTGTCGCACCCGCCATCGACAGCCAATACACCCCTAACCTTTCCGCCTACACAACCGCGTTCGCCTACAACGACTACAATGTTGCGGCTGCGCAATCCGTTCTCATTGCCTTGGCCGCATTCGCGCTCTCATTCGCCTTCCTGCGCCTGACCAATAGGAAGTCCTCATGACCCTGATCCGCCGCCAGTCCTTCGAAAAGCCCGCCTCTTCAAAACCAGCGACTCTGATTGTCACGGCCTTGCTGACCATAGCCGCATTGTATTTCCTGGTCCCGGTCTACTGGGTCGTCGTTGCAGCAACGAAATCGACCCAGGACTTGTTTAGCACAAATGGTTTCCTCCTCTCCGGTGACTTCGTCCTATGGAAAAATCTGGGCCAGGTTCTGGCCTATGACGGCGGAATTTTCCTGCGCTGGTTCATGAACTCGTTGCTATACGCGGGGGCAGGGGCGCTGATTGCCGCTTACCTTGCTGCAGCTGGCGGATACGCCCTGGCCAAGTACCGTTTCCGCGGAAGCAATCTGGTCTTCGGTGTGGTCTTGGGAGGCGTTCTCGTGCCTGGAACCGCAACCGCCTTGCCCCTATTCCTGTTGTTCAGCGAAATGGGGCTGTCCAATACCTATTGGAGTGTCCTGCTGCCATCATTGGTGTCCCCGTTCGGCCTGTTCCTCTGCCGCGTTTACGCTTCCAGCACCGTGGATAGCGCGTTACTCGAAGCCGCGCGCCTGGATGGCGCAAGCGAACTGCGGATCTTCCACACGATAGGACTCAGAGTCCTGTCCCCTGCTCTGGTGACGGTATTCCTGTTCCAGCTTGTCGGAATCTGGAATAACTATTTCCTTCCCCTGGTGATGCTGTCCGATTCGGATCTCTATCCAATTACCCTGGGCCTGAACACCTGGCTGGGACAGGTTGACCGCCTGCCAGAATTCTACGAGCTGACCACCGGCGGCGTCTTGCTGTCCACTATTCCCTTGGCCATTGCCATGATCGTCCTGCAGCGCTTCTGGCGCGGGGGCCTGACCGAAGGATCCGTTAAATGACTTCCCCAACAGCCTATCTGTCCGATACCGCCCCGGGCGGAGGCCGGCGCCTGCCGGCAACGTCCTGGACCCACAGTGATGCCCCTGAACTGAGCCTCGATGGACAGTGGAAGTTCCGCTGGCTCCCTGGCGTACCGGGCACGCCCGGAGGGCGCGGACTGCTGCCGGCAGGCGAGCTTCCCGAGTCCATGGCAGATGCTGGCTATGACGACTCGAGCTGGGACAGCATCGCAGTCCCTGGGCACTGGGTATTGCAGGCCGATGGCGCCTACGGACGCCCTTCGTACACGAACGTCCAATTTCCCTTCCCTTGCGACCCGCCCTATCCACCGGATGAGAATCCTACCGGCGACTACCGGCGGACCTTCGAAGTGCCCCAGAGCTGGACTTCCGGAATGGAGCGGCTGGTGCTGCGCTTCGACGGCGTTGAATCCCGATACAAGGTATGGGTCAATGGGCAAATGATTGGCTGGGGTACCGGTAGCCGCCTTGCCCAGGAATTCGATGTGAGCTCGGCCGTAGCCGCCGGTGAAAATACAATCGTTGTCCGCGTGCACCAATTCTCCGCTTCGAGCTACGTCGAGGACCAGGACCAGTGGTGGCTCCCGGGAATTTTCCGATCGGTAACGCTCAAGGCCCGTCCGCACGGCAGCATTGACGACCTCTGGATAAAAACCGGCTATTCCTCCGGTACCGGAATCATTACACCGGAAATCATGGCCGCTGACGATGCGTTCCCGCTACGTTTCGTTGTTCCCGAACTGGAAATCGACGAAGTGTGGCAAAGCCGCGAGGATATCCGAGAGGTGGAAGTGCCCGCCGTTTCCCCATGGAGCGCTGAGCGGCCAAAACTCTATGGAGCAACCGTTTCCAGCACTGGCGAGACCATCAGCCTGCGGCTAGGTTTCCGCACGGTAAGAATTGCAGGCGACCAGTTCCTGGTCAACGATCGCAAAGTGGTCTTCAACGGGGTGAACAGGCATGAAACCCACCCGCTCCTCGGCCGGGCGTTCGATGAGCAATTCGCACGAGAAGACCTGATGCTAATGAAGCGCTTCAATGTCAACGCCATTCGCACCAGCCACTATCCGCCGCATCCGCGGCTCCTGGACTTGGCCGACGAGCTCGGTTTCTGGGTCATACTCGAAAACGATCTGGAAACCCACGGATTTGAACGTCACGGCTGGCAGGGCAATCCCAGTGACGACCCGGCCTGGCGAAGTGCCTATCTTGATCGGATGGAGCGGACTTTCGAACGGGACAAGAACCATCCCTCAATCATCATGTGGTCGCTTGGCAACGAGTCCGGCACCGGGGCCAACCTTGCCGCGATGTCCGCATGGATCCATGCGCGGGATAGCAGCCGCCCGGTGCATTATGAAGGCGACTACACCGGAGAATACACCGATGTGTATTCGCGAATGTACGCTTCGTTCCCCGAAGTGCAGACAATTGGAGAGGACCGGATGACCGCTCCGCTGCTGGGATGCACCACCGCAGAGGCCGCGCGCCAGCGGACCAGGCCCTTCCTGTTGTGCGAGTATGCGCACGCCATGGGCAATGGGCCCGGAGGATTGCAACGGTATGCGGATCTGGTGGACCGCTATCCCCGGTTGCATGGAGGCTTCGTCTGGGAATGGCGTGACCACGGGCTGCAGGCCAGCACACCGGATGGCAAGAGCTTCTATGCTTACGGCGGCGATTTCGGCGAGGAGCTCCACGATGGCACCTTCGTCATGGACGGACTGGTCCTCTCCGATTCCACTGCCTCACCGGGGCTCCATGAGTTCAAGCATGTAGTCGCCCCGATCAAGTTCTCCCTGTCCTCCGTGGACGGACACCGGGTGCGCTTGGGCATCCGGAATGACCGCCACAGTGCCGACAGCGGCGACCTCGCATTCAGCTGGCGCTTGGAAGCGGCCGGGCATCCGGTCGCTAGTGCAGAATTCTTGGTATCCGGCTCTGACGACGCGCTGGAAGCTGGCGAAACTGCCACGGTTGAACTCGCCTTGCCGTACCCCCTGCCCGCAGGCGAAAACTGGTTAACCGTGGAGGCGCGGCTGGCCGAGGATGCAGCGTGGGCGGCCGCGGGCCATGAGGTGGCCAGCGCCCAATGGCCGATAGCTGCTCCATCCACCGCAATGCCGGGGCCGCGACCCGCACGGTTGCCCTCTTCGGCTGATGCGGGCGGAGCATCGATCCCTCTGGACAATGGCCGGATGCAGCTTGGTGCCGCAGTTTTCGCCGAGGGCAAGCTCATGGAGTTGGCCGGGCAGCCGGTGCATGGGCCGCGGCTGGAGTTGTTCCGCGCACCCACCGACAATGACCGTGGCGCACACTTCGGCAGCTATAACCATTCTGATCCCTGGCAGGAAGATGAGCACGGAGTCCCGGGCAATGGAGAACCCGGTCCGTCAAATGCGGACCTCTGGACGGCGGCCGGATTGGACCGGCTGAAGGCGCGGGTGCTCAGTGTCGCTACCGGTCCGGGCCGTGTGCAGGTGGCGACCAGGTATTCAGCAGCGGACCAGGCCTGCTCCATCCGAGTTGACGAGCAATGGAGCCTGGACGAGTCCGGCCTGTGGCTTCGCATCGATATGGTTCCAAGCCGAGGCTGGACATCGGTGTGGCCCCGATTCGGCGTGCGTTTCCAACTGGGCAAGGAGGTCGATTCGGCATCCTGGTACGGCTTGGGCCCGCACGAATCCTACCCGGACAGCCGTCTGGCGGCACGAGTAGGCCGCTACAGTGCAAGCATTGACGATTTGCCGGTCGAATACGCACGTCCGCAGGAAACAGGGCACCGCAGCGATTTGCGCGAATTGGAGCTCGGCGTGGGCGGTGCGCCGTGGCTGCGCATCGAGGCCTGGCCCGACGGATTGGACCGTCGCCCCGGTTTCACGCTCAGCCGCCACACGGCACAGCAGCTTGCCGGCGCTGCCCATCCGCACGAGCTGCCGGAACCAACCAACTCCTGGCTGTACCTGGATGCGGCCCAGCATGGCGTAGGTTCCCGGGCCTGTGGTCCCGATGTCTGGCCGGAAGACGCGCTGCGCCCCGAGGCGCGCTCCTTGCTCCTGCGGATCACCGGATTGACAGGGAACGAAACCTCGCGGAGCGGGTAGCGCCGCGAACTTCCCTGCCGCTCATCGCGGCTGGACCGGGCCAATCAGCCAGCTGGCTTCATGGCTGGCGCCCGGGGCCAGCGCGATGACGTCCTGGCCGGAGTTGAAGCCGCCGGGCGGGCAGGTCATCGGCTCGATGGCCAGCCCGGTGCGGTCAAGCGCCGGATCATCGCGGTCTGCGGTGTGGATCTGGACCCACGGGCAGGCTTCGTCCCAGGTGATCTGCGACCCGAGGCCCTTGGTGTCGGTGATCGATGCGCTGAATGAGCCGTCCGCGTCGGCGGCCAGGGAAGTGTAGGCATGATCGATGAAGAGGTCCCCGATCGGCTTCGGGGTGCGGAAATCCAGCTCGGTGCCAGCCACCTGAACCACCTCCCGCGGCAGCAGGCGCGCGCCGTCGGTGAGCTGCACCTTGCCGGCTGGCAGGGTGAAAGTCCATTCATCCGCCTTCTTGCCCGGTGCGACCAGGTAGGCGTGCGAACCCCAGGCGAAGGGCGCGGTGCCCTGCCCGAGGTTGGTGGCGGTGGCGATGGTGCGCAGCCCGCCGGCTTCCAGCCGGTAGTCGATCACCAGCTGCACCTCATAGGGGTAGCCGGGGTTCGGGGCGATCACGGTGCGCAACTGGGCGGAGCTGCCGCGGCGCCCGGTGATCTCGAAGCTGGTATCGGCCACCAGGCCGTGCAGCGCGTGGCCGCGCTCCGGCTCGGTGATCGGCAACTGCAGCTCCTGGCCTTCCCAGTGGTAGGCCCCGTTGATCACCCGGTTGGGCCAGGGGGCCAGGATGGCGCCGGAGAACACCGGGCGCGCGCCATGCGGATCGAAGGCGCGCACCAGCGGGCGGCCACCGTAGTCCAGGGACACCAGTGTGGCGCCCACCGTGGCCAGCTGCGCGGTGAAGCCGTGGGCTCGCAGCGTGAGCACCGTTCCGTTGGCGGTGTCCTGCTGCGGCATTGCTTGGCGATCCATTTCGTCATCCTTCTGCTGTGCTGGGAAACCATCGGGCACGCACAGGCCCTCCCGCAATTGCGTGCGAGAGGGCCCCTGGCGCTAATCAAATGCTAGTTGCCCGCACCTGCGCGGCGCTTGTTGTAGATGTCGAAGGCCACCGCGAGCAGCAGCACCAGGCCCTTGACGATCTGCTGCGTGGAAGCGCCAACACCCATCAGCTGCATGCCGTTGGAGAGCACCGCCATCACCAGGCCACCGACAATCGCGCCGGTCACCCGGCCCACACCACCGGTGGTCGAGGCGCCACCGATGAAACAGGCGGCAATTGCATCAAGCTCAAACATATTGCCCGCGCCGGGCTGCGCCCCGTTGGAACGCGAGGAGAACACCGCACCGGCGATACCGGCGAGCATGCCCATATTCACGAAGATCCAGAAGTTGACCTTCTTGACGTTCACGCCGGAAAGGCGCGCGGCCGAGAGGTTGCCACCGATCGCGTAGATGTGGCGGCCAAAGACGGTCCGCGTGGTCAGCACGTGGTAGCCGATCACCAGCACGCCCAGGATCATCAGCACAATCGGCATGCCGCGGCTGATGGAGATCTGCCAGAAGAACCAGAGGATCACGATGGCGGCCAGTGCGTTCTTCGCGATGAACATGGCCATCGACTCGACATCCTGGCCGAACTTCACGCGTCCACGGCGGGTGGAATACTGGGACCAAACCAAACCGGCCACCGCGACCACACCGATGAGCACGGTGAACATGTCGAAGCCGTAGCCGCCGAGCAAGCCATTGAGGAAGCCACCGGCCACCTCCTGGTATTCGCCAGGGAAGGGGGAAAGTGAAACGTTGTTCAGCACCTCATAGGTCAACCCGCGGAAGAGCAGCATGCCGGCCAAGGTGACGATGAAAGCCGGAATGCCTACATAAGCCACCCAGAATCCCTGCCACACACCGCACAGCGCGCCCACCGCTACCGCGGCGAGAATGCCTACCCACCACGGGGCCCCGGTTTTGATGACCAATACCGCGGAGACCGCGCCGGTCAGCGCCACGAGCGAGCCGACCGAGAGGTCGATATGCCCGGCGACAATTACCATGATCATGCCCAAGGCCAAGATCAGCACGTAGGAGTACTGCAGGATGATATTTGTCAGGTTGATCGGGCTGAGCAGCAACCCGTCGGTCATGATGGTAAACAGCACCACGATGAGCACGAAGGCGATATAGATGCCGCTGGTGCGCAGATTCTTGGTGAAAATGTCTTTCAGCTCGGATTTCAGTGTCATCGGGCGTTTTCCTTCTCGATGGTCATAAGCTCCATGAGGCGTTCCTGGGTGGCTTCGCTTCGCGGGAGTTGGCCGGTCATCCGGCCGTAGGCAAGGGTGTAGATGCGGTCGCAGATACCCAGCAATTCGGGCAGTTCGGAAGAAATCACCAGGACCGCCTTGCCGGAGGCCGCCAGCTCATTGATGATCGTGTAGATCTCGTATTTCGCGCCGACGTCGATTCCGCGGGTCGGCTCATCCAGGATCAGCAGCTCGGGGGCGGTATGCAGCCATTTGCCCAGGACAACCTTCTGCTGGTTGCCGCCGGAGAGGTTTCCGGTTTTCGCCAGTACGCTCGGTGCCTTGATCCGCATCGATTTGCGGTAGTGCTCGGCAATCTGGATTTCCTTATTGCCGTTGACGAACCCGGCAGAGGAGATCTTTCCCAGCCCGGCGGCGGTGGTGTTCACCCGGATGTCCTCGATGAGGTTCAGGCCGAACTTCTTGCGGTCCTCGGACACGTAGGCGATACCCGCCTTGATGGCCTTGCCCACGGTGGAGGTGTCCACCTTGCGCCCGTCCATCAATACGGTGCCGGAGATCCCGCGGCCGTAGCTGTGGCCGAATACGCTCATGGCCAGCTCCGTGCGTCCGGCGCCCATCAACCCGGCGATGCCCACGATTTCGCCGGCGCGCACGTCCAGCGAGGCCTTGTCGACGACAATGCGATCGTGCTGGGTGGGGTGGCGTACGGTCCAGTCGCGAACCTCGAAGACCACCTGGCCGATCTCTGGTTCGCGTTCCGGGTAGCGTGCCGACAGCTCGCGGCCCACCATGCCCTGGATGATGCGGCTCTGCGTCGAGGCGGGGTCGGCCATATCCAGGGATTCCACGGTCTGCCCATCACGGATGATCGTGGTGTTGTTGGCAATATCTTCGATCTCGCCGAGTTTGTGCGAGATGATGATGCAGGTGATTCCCTGCTCGCGCAGTTCACGCAACAGATTCAACAGGTGTGCGGAGTCATCATCATTTAGCGCGGCCGTAGGCTCATCGAGGATGAGCAGCTTGACGTCCTTATTCAACGCCTTGGCGATCTCCACCAGCTGCTGCTTGCCCACGCCGAGCTGGCCTACCGGGGTGACCGGTGTTTCGGCCAATCCCACCCGGGCCAATAACTTGGCCGCCCGCTGGTTGGCTTCGTTCCAGTCGATGAATACCCCGCGCTTGGTCTCGTTGCCTAGGAAGAGGTTTTCGGCCACCGACAGATAGGGCACGAGGGCCAATTCCTGGTGGATGATCACCACGCCCTGGGCCTCGGAATCCTTGATGCTTGAGGCCTTCAGCTCCTGGCCGTTGAACAGAATTTTCCCGTCATAGCTGCCATGGGGGTAGACGCCGGAAAGCACCTTCATAAGGGTGGATTTCCCGGCCCCGTTTTCGCCGCAGATGGCGTGGATTTCACCCTGCTGGACGGAAAGGTTTACTCCGTCCAAGGCCTTGACCCCGGGGAATGTCTTGGTGATGTCCTGCATCTGCAGGATGGTGCTGTCCATAGTGCAGCCGTCCTTGTCATGATCTGTGTACTGCGTGAAGCGCTGCTGCTGCGTCGGCGGGGCGCGGTGCGATCCCGCCGACGCAGCGAAGACCGGCTGCTACTTGGTCTGTCCTGCCTTGACCTCTTCGGCCGTGTAGTACCCGGAATCAACGAGCAGCGACTCGATGTTATCGGCGGTTACGATGTCGGAGTCCAGCAGGAAGGACGGGACGACCTTCTTGCCGTTGTCATAGGATTCGGTGTCGTTGGCTTCCGGCTCGGTGCCTTCGGCGTAGGACTTCACGGCGGTCACTGCCTGGGAGGCCAGCTTGCGGGTGTCCTTGAAGATGGTCGCGTACTGCACGCCGTCGTCGATCAGTTTCACCGAAGCGATTTCGGCGTCCTGGCCGGAGATGATCGGCAGGCCGTCCTTGATGGACTTGCCGTAGCCGGCGTTGGTCAGTGCGGTCTGCACGCCGCGGGAGATTCCGTCGAATGGCGAGAGGATGCCGTCGATCTTGGTCTTGCCACCGGCGTAGTGCGCGGTGATCAGGTCCTCCATGCGGCTCTGGGCCTCTTCCTGGGACCAGCGCAGGGTAGCTGCCTGTTCGATCTTGGTCTGCTTGGACTTCACCACGAGGGTTCCGTCATCCATAAATGGCTTGAGGGTTTCCATGGCGCCCTTCCAGAAGAAGTGGGCGTTGTTGTCATCCACGGATCCGGCGAAGAGCTCGATATTCAGCGGCCCCTTCTTGCCGGTCTTTTCGCCCTGCTCGTCGACCAGGCCGAGACCGGTCAGCAGCGAGGTGGCCTGCTGCACGCCGACGTTGTAGTTGTCGAAGGTGACGTAGAAGTCGACGTTCTCGGTGCCGTTGATCAGGCGGTCATAGGAGATGATCGGAATGTCCTGGTCTGCTGCTGCCTGCAGCTGGTTGGACAGTGCGGTGCCATCGATCGAAGCGACCACGAGGATGTCTGCACCCTTGGTGATCATCTGGTCGATCTGCTGCTGCTGGGTCGGGATGTCATCGTTGGCGAACTGCATGAAGACCTCGTAGCCGGCTTCTTCAAGCTGCGACTTCACGGCCTCACCGTCGGCGATCCAACGCTCGGAGGTTTCGGTTGGCATTGCGACGCCTACCTGGATGTCCTCCGGGGCCGTGCTTTCGCCTTCGGCACCCGCGCCACCGCCGGCACCGCTGCCGCCACATGCTGCCAGTGCGCCAACGAGCGCGAGGGATCCAAACGTGGCTACCGCTCGACGAGCCCAGTTATTCCGTGCCATCTTTTCCTCCTGCGTATTCCGATTCATCCCGGCAGTGCGACCGGGCTCACACCATGTTAGCGCTAACAACGTGAGTTGCGCCACCCCAGATGATAACAATTTGATATTAACCGGACAAGACAGCCTAGAGGTTCCAGCATGTTGACGTGGATCATGAGCGAATGACCGCCTAACTGCCCCCGGGTGCAGTGCGGCCAAGGGGCTTGCCGAAGCGCCTTCAGCGTGTGTAATGGCAGGCTCGGAACACCCAAGGAACGACAAGGTAAAGCTACTACGGCCATGCTTGTCACGGCAGCCCTCGCAGTTAGCCCTGCGAGAATGGCCTTTGCAAGCCCGTCGACGCGCAGTGCGCGTGGCGGCAGGGATCCCGGACATAGTATTGGGCCATGACTACACAAAGGTCCAGCGTTCTTCCGGCACCCCCGGACGAGGTATCCGCCTGGTTTGCCCGGCCGGGCGCGATTCGCCGGCTGCTGCCGCCCTGGCTTCCGCTCAAGGTCATCGAAGAAGCCGGCTCCTTGCGTGGGGGAACCGCGGCACTGGGGCTGCCTGGCGGCCTGCGCTGGTACGCCCAGCACAAGCCCTCCGACTACCTCGAGAATCGGCGGTTCGTCGACGAGCTGCAGGCTCGCGGCGTGCGGGCGGCCCCCACGCGCGTGGCTCATTGGCGTCATGAACACCTCACCGAGCCCGCGGGATCCGGGCACACCACCGTCACCGACCGCGTCAGCTCCAATCTGCCCGCAACGCAGATCGAACGGATGCTGGACTACCGCCACCGCCAGCTCGCCGCCGATTTCGCCGCCCATGAGCGGGCGTCCGAGGCCGGACTGGAACCGTTGACCATCGCGGTCACCGGAAGCAATGGCATGGTCGGCACCGCGTTATGCGCCTTCTTGTCCACGGGCGGGCACCGAGTCATCAAGCTGGTGCGCCGCGCGCCGCAATCCACGGACGAACGACGTTGGGATCCGCTGGCTCCGGAGCACGACCTGCTAGACGATTGCGACGCGGTCATCCACCTCGCCGGAACAAGCATCTTCGGCAGGTTCAGCGACTCGCACCGGCAGGCGATCGAGGCAAGCCGCATCGAACCCACCCGGGCTCTGGCTGAGCTGGCGGATCGCTCCGGCGTCTCCCGATTCATCAGCGCCTCGGCCATCGGCATCTACGGTGCCTCGGCCGGAGCCGCCCCGATTGATGAGCAGTCGCCTCCTGAAGTAGGGGGCGCGGACTTCTTATCCGGCGTGGTCCAACGCTGGGAGCAAGCAACCGGGCAAGGCGAGACGAGCATGCGCCGGGTGCAGATCCGCACCGGCGTGGTGCTCAGCCCTTCGGGTGGCATGCTCGCGGTGCTGCGCCCGATCTTCGCCGCCGGCTTGGGTGGCCGCTTGGGCACGGGAGAACAGCGCCTGTCCTGGGTTGGCCTCGACGATCTCATTGATATCTACCATCGGGCTTTGTGGGACACGCAGCTGAGCGGCCCGGTGAACGCGGTGTCCCCTCACCCGGTCAGCAACGCCGAATTCACCAGCGCCTTGGCCAAGGCACTGCGCCGCCCGGCCATCATTCCGGTGCCTGCAGCCGCCCCGAAACTGCTGCTGGGAACCCAAGGCGCCAAGCTATTGGCCATGGCAGATCAACAGGTGATCCCGCAGAAGCTGCTGGATGCCGCGCACCACTTCCGCTTCGCGCAAATCGAGCAAACTCTCGCCCACTGCTTGGGTTCACCGACCCGGGGAGACCGAGCCGAGGCAAACTCGCTTCCGCCCAAGCCTTAATAGGCATTGGCCAGCACCCGGTGGTGCTGGCCAACCTAAGGTCCCTGTGCGCCTACAGGCCTTGAGCCAAACGGTAGTACGCCTGATTCAGCCGCACCTGTTCGGCAAAGCCGCGGCGCGTGGTGCTCTCGTCGATCACCAGCAGCTCGGTGCCGGCAATTTCGGCAAAGACCTCGAAAGCCTCGATTCCGGCGGCCGTGGACATGACCGTATGGTGGGCTCCGCCGGCGGTCAGCCAGGATTCCGCCGAGGTGGAGAAGTCAGGTCGCGGCTGCCACACGGCACGCGCCACCGGCAGGTTCGGCAAATCCTGCGGCGGGGTCACCACGTCAACCACGTTTGCGGTCAAGCGGAAACGCTCGCGCATATCGGCCATCGAAACCACCACGGCGCCGATGGTAGCCGCGGCGTTGAACACCATGCGCACCGGGTCCTCGCGTCCCCCAATGCCCAGCGGATGGATTTCGATACGCGGCTTGTCGGTGGTCAGCGACGGGCAGACCTCGAGCATGTGGGCGCCGAGGATCAGCTCCTTGCCCGGGGTCAGGTCATAGGTGTAGTCCTCCATCAGCGAAGCGCCACCGGGCAGCCCGGCGCCCATCACCTTCGCGGCACGCACCAGCACCGCGGTCTTCCAGTCGCCTTCGGCGCCGAAGCCGTAGCCCTTGCCCATCAGCCGCTGGACCGCGAGGCCCGGCAGCTGCTTGAGCCCGCCAAGGTCCTCGAAATTGGTGGTGAAAGCCCAAGCGCCCAGCGCGCGCAGGAACGACTCGATGGCCAATTCCTGGCGTGCGGCGTAGCGCAGCGACTCGTGGCGGACTCCGCCGGCGCGCAACTCCGCGGCGACATCGTATTCACGCTCGTATTCGGCCACCAGTTCATCCACATCGCCTTCGGCAACCGCTTCTACGGCTTCGACCAAGTCGTTGACCGCCCAGGTGTTGACCGAGACGCCAAAGCGCAGTTCGGCCTCGGTTTTGTCCCCTTCGGTGACCGCGACGTTGCGCATATTGTCTCCGAAGCGGACCAGCTTCATCGACTGGGTGGCATTCCAGCCGGCGGCACCGCGAACCCAGGTGCCCACGCGTCCGGCAACCGCCGGATTGGAAACGTGGCCGACCACGGTAGTGCGGGTGGCCCCGATCCGGGTGGCCAGGTAGGCGTATTCACGGTCGCCGTGGGCGGCCTGGTTCAGGTTCATGAAGTCGAAGTCGATGGTGTCCCACGGCAGCTCGACATTCGCCTGGGTGTGCAGGTGCAGCAACGGCTTGGCCAGTGCCTTCAACCCGGAGATCCACATCTTGGCCGGGCTGAAGGTGTGCATCCAGGTGATGACGCCCAGCACGTTGTCATCCGAGTTCGCCTCCAGCATGGCCCGGCGGATCGATTCCGCGTCCTTGAGCACCGGCTTCCAGATGACCTTCGCCGGGACCTGCTCGGATCCGTCCAGGGCCTCGGCGACCTCGCGCGATTGCTCGGCGACCTGTCGCAGGGTTTCGTCGCCATACAGGTCCTGGCTTCCGGTGAAGAACCAGATTTCCTTGGATTCATATGCCTTGCTCATGGTGTCCTTTCGGATTGAAGTTTTTGGCCGCCAGCGAGCGGCTATTGTCCGTAAACGTTTTGGTAGCGCGCGTAGAGCGCGTCAATATCTTCGCCTCGCATCGGCAGTGGATCGCCGAGCTGGCGGGCAATATGGACCGTGCGGGCGACTTCCTCGCACATCACCGCTGCCTTGACCGCCGCTCGGGCGTCCTTGCCGATGGTGAAGGGGCCATGGTTTTGCATCAGCACGGCCGGACTGCGCGATTCGCTCAACGTTTGGACGATGCCGCGGCCGATGGAATCATCGCCAATGATCGCGAACGGGCCCACCGGGACTGGCCCACCGAACTCGTCGGCCATCATGGTCAGCACGCAGGGGATTTCCTCGCCGCGCGCGGCCCAGGCGGTGGCGTAGGTCGAGTGGGTGTGCACCACTCCCCCAACGTGGGGCATGTGTTGGTAGGTGTAGGCATGCGCCGCGGTATCCGAAGACGGAGCGCGCGTACCCTCCAACAGCTCACCGTCCAGCGTGCAGACCACCATGGATTCGGCCGTCAGCTCGTCATAGGAGACTCCCGAGGGTTTGATCACGAACAGGTCCGCGCTGCCGTCGGGCACCTCCGGGTTCCGCACGCGCTGCGAGACATTGCCGGCGGTCCAGACGACCAGCTCATAACGAGGCAGTTCTCTGTGCAGGGCCGCGACGACCTCACGGACTCGGGCAACTTCTTGACGCATGGTGTTCGGGTAGCTGGCTAAAGTTTGAGCGTGGCTCATCGGTTTCTCCTAAGTGCCGGGATGAAAGTGTTTTAGATGGCCTTGATGGCCGCGCGTTCAATGTCCAGACCGGCCTGATAAGCGCGCAGGTATTGTGCGTATCCGGCCACGTCCTGCTGCAGCGGGGCCAGCTCTTGCAATTTGGCGTTCGCGAAAACCTGCGAATCCAGGTACTCCGCGAGGCTGGCTGCCGAGTTCGTCGCGACGCGGTGCCGGTAGGCTGCCAACACCGCGATCCCCCAGGCCCCGCCATGTTCCGCGGTGCTGCCTACCGATACCGGGACATTAAGCGCCGCCGCCAGGAGCCGCTGCGCTGCCTGCGCGGTCCGGAAGATGCCGCCATGGGCGAACAGCTTATGGATTTTCACGCCCTCGCCGGCGAGGATTTCCATGCCCAAGCTCAGCGTGGCGAATACCGAATACACCTGAGTGCGCATCAGATTCGCGAGGTTAAACGTTGAATCCGGGGTGCGTACCAGCAGTGGGCGCCCCTCGGGCAGCCCGGTCACCGGTTCTCCAGACAGGTAGTTGTAGGCGAGCAGTCCACCGCCGTCCGCTGCACCGTCCAGTGCCGCGGTAAGCAGCGTCTGGTAGACCTGATCCGTGGAGGTTTCATGTCCTAGCCCCTGGGCAAACTGGCCGAAAAGCGCGGCCCAGCTGGCTAGTTCACTGGCACCGTTATTGCAGTGCACCATGGCCACCGGATCTCCGGTGGGAGTGGTGACGATGTCAATTTCGGGGTGCACTTCACGCAACGGGGCATCGAGGACAACCATCGCAAAGATGGAGGTTCCCACCGAGACGTTCGCGGTGCGTTGCGCTACGGAGTTGGTAGCAACCATTCCGGTGCCTGCGTCCCCTTCCGGCGGGCAGCAGATCGCTCCCGGCTGCAGCTGCCCGGTGGGGTCAAGCAAAAGTGCTCCGGCCTCAGTCAGGCTACTGGCCTCGGTTCCAGCGGCAAGGACCTCCGGCAAGAGCTGCTCCAGCGAACCTGCAACTCCCAATGGCTTCGCCAACCGGTCAAAAGTCTCTATAAAAGCCTTGTCGTAACCGAGGTCGGCGCTGTCCAGTGGGAACATTCCCGAGGCGTCACCAGCACCGAGCACCCGGCGCCCGGTGAGCTGATGATGGATGAACCCGGCCAAGGTATTCAAGCTTGAGACCGCGCCTACGTGTTCTTCGTGATCCAGCAGCGCCTGATAGTAGTGCGCAACCGACCAACGCAGTGGGATGTTGTAGCCAAAGGCCTCGCTGAGCTGATTGGAGGCCTGTTCGGTCGAGGTATTGCGCCAGGTGCGGAAGGGAACTAGCAGTTCATCGGATTTATCAAAGGCGAGGTAGCCGTGCATCATCGCCGAGACGCCAATGGCCGCAAAGGCAGTGGGGCGCACTCCATATTGGTGCTGGGTATCAACCAGCAGATCCGCAAAGCAGCTCTGCAGACCCGCAATCATTGCTTCGCGGGAATAGGTCCAGCGTCGATCCACGAACTGGTTTTCCCACCCGTGGTTGCCGGTGGCGAGTTGCTCGTGGTTGGGACCGATGAGACTAGCCTTGATATTCGTTGAACCAAATTCGATCCCCAGAACTGCCTGCCCCGAACCAATCACCTCGGGCGCGGACAAACCTGCTTGCTGGCCAGTCATGGATTCTCCGTCCTCGCACCCGCACGGCAGGTGGCTATCGTTGCGTCGCCGCACCGCTGTTCTTCGGAAGAAGAGATCACAGGGTTCGGGCGGAACATTTACATTATGTTAGCGCTAACAAAATGCGATGCGCAACACATGACGAAGATTAGCTACCTGTCGATTGGGCTGAACTCAGTTTCGCGGTGGTGGGGCGGTACTGGCTCGGACGACCATGGTGGGCGCGATCATGCGCGGCTCCTGCAGCCCTCGTTCGCCACCGAGCAACTCGGTTAGCGCGGCGCGACCCACGTCGGCAAAGGGCTGGCGCACCGTGGTGAGCTTCGGGATGTAGAACTCGGCGATCTGCAGGTCATCAAAGCCAACCACCGATACGTCCTCCGGCACGCTCAGGCCGGCCTCCCAGAATGCCCGCAGCAGTCCGATGGCCAAATAGTCGTTGGAGGCAAAGACGGCGGTTATTTCCCCGGCCTTCACCCGAGGCGCGAGGCTGACCCCCGCGGCATAACCGCTGGGGGCCAGCCAGGATTCCGCCGGGAACTCCACCGCGTCATTGCCTGCTGCGGCCATGGCTTCACGCCAACCGATATTCCGCTCCGTGGCATCAAACCAACCGGATGGGCCTGAAACATGGACGATCTTTCGGTGCCCCAAGGAGAGCAAATGCTTCGTCGCCTGTCGGGCGCCGTCGCGCTGATCGACATAAACGTAGTGCACCGGATCCCCCGCCGGAACATCGGTCCGTGCGGCTACTACCACCACCGGCACTTTCAGCTTCAGGTCGTCAATCGCGGCGGTGACCTTGTCATGCGGGGCGACCACCACCACGCCGTCCACGCTCTGGTCGGTGAGGTGGTTCAGGGCCGTGACCGCACCGCCAAAGTCATAACTATCCATGGAGGTCATGGTGACAAAATATCCCTGTGCGCGAGCAGCGGCTTCCACCGCGAGCACGGTGGACTGCGGCCCAAAGAATTCGCTGCCGATGGTCAGGATGCCGATGGTGCGCGTCTGCGCCGTGGCCAGGGCGCGCGCGGCAAGATTGCGCCGATAACCGAGCTCCTTGATGGCCTCCAGCACTCGCACTCGCGTGCCTTCGCGGACATTTGGGTGATCATTCAATACGCGCGACACGGTTTGGTGGGAGACCCCGGCGACGGCTGCCACGTCCGCCATCGAGGGCGGTCGATCCGATGCGTTGCCATCTTCAGGCTTGAATGTATTCACATCCGTCATTATTGCAAACACTAACCCGCGGGCCGGAGCAGCCTCTCTGAACTCGGATCGACTGGAGCATCGAAATTTATATTCTATGATAGGAATATATGTTCCGTGAAGGAATCAGACCTAGGTTTCATCTGGTTCAATGCTTCATTCTCGCAACTCGAGCATCTTCAGTTTCTTGACTCGTAATGGTTGAGACATTTAGTCAAATATGCCTTTCCCGGTCCCCCTGTACAGAACCAGAAGTACTCGAGGCACGCATTAAAAGGCGTCGGCAAGAGCACAAGGTGGTGGCCACTTCAAGACCGAAGTGGCCACCACCTTGGCAAATTGGCTCGCAACTATCGAGCAACCTGAGGTCCAGCACCTGCCTCGGCTTCGGCCAACTCCTCGTCGTGGCCACCGAGCTGTTCCAGCTCATGTGCCAGCTCGGCCAGTTCAGCACCGCCGGCCATCTGGGCGGTCAACTCTTCCACGGTAATTTCCGATTTGGAATAGTAGCCAATAGCGCGGCCACGCTTGAGCAGCAGGAATGAGTCGCCGACCGGATAGGCGTGGTGCGGGTTATGCGTAATGAAGATGACCCCCAGCCCGCGGTCCCTGGCCTGGAGAATGTAGCGCAGCACCACACCAGACTGCTTAACACCCAGAGCAGCCGTGGGCTCGTCCAAGATCAGCACCTTCGCACCGAAATACACGGCTCTGGCGATGGCCACGCACTGTCGTTCGCCACCGGAAAGCTGCCCGATGGGCTGTTCCACATCACGCAGATCGATACCCATATCGGCCAGTTCCTGCTTGGTGATCTGCTTCATCCGCTGCACATCAAGCTTTTTGAAGGGACCTACGCCGGTAGTCAGTTCCGAGCCAAGGAAGAAGTTGCGCCAGATGGGCATCAGCGGGACGACCGCCAAATCCTGATATACCGCGGCGATCCCAGCATCCAAGGCGACTCGCGGGCTCTTGAGCTTGATGGCTGACCCGTGAAGCGTGAACTCGCCCTCATCATGCTGGTGCAGACCGGCGATGATCTTGATCAACGTGGACTTGCCCGCACCATTATCGCCCAGTACGCAGGTGACCCTTCCCGGATCGACTTCCATGTCAACACCGCGCAACGCGATAATGCTTCCGTAGTGCTTGCCTACACCTTTGAGCGTGAGCAGGTTGTCATTGGTCTTGGGTTCGAGCTTCTGCAGCAGCTCTTCGGCCTTCTTGTTCTTTCGAGTTTTCATGTTCATGTCCTTGGCTTCCTATTTACTGGATTCCGCGCGCTTCTTCACGACGATGTTCACAACCGTGGCCAGCAGCAGCATCAAGCCCAGGAAGAACTTGAACCAGTCCGGGTTCCACTCTGCGTACACAATGCCCTTGTTTGCCATGCCGAATATGAATGCCCCGATGGCCCCGCCAATGGCTGATCCGTAACCACCAGTGAGCAGGCAGCCGCCGATCACCGCAGCAATGATGTAGAGGAATTCATTGCCGATGCCTTCGCCTGACTGCACGGAGTCGAAGGCGAACAGGTTGTGCATGCCCAGTACCCAGCCACAGAATCCGACGGCCATGAAAAGCCCGATTTTGGTGCGGACCACGGGGACGCCGACGGCGCGGGCGGCTTTCTCGTCCCCGCCAATGGCAAAGATCCAGTTGCCAATCTTTGTTTGCAGCAAGACCCACGAAGCGATGATCACCAAGGCTAGCCAAATGAACACGGTGATCTTGACGTCGATCCCACCGATATTCACCGAAGAGGCGAAAACCGCCTTGGCGCTCTGGAATCCTTCCATGTCTGCAATGGATGGCGAGGACACCGATCCGCCAATGGCGCGCGTCAGGCCCAGATTCAGGCCCGTGAGCATCAAGAAACTGGCCAGCGTCACGATGAAGGATGGCAGTTTGGTCTTGATCAGGATGATTCCATTGATGAACCCGATCAGCAGTGAGACGACCAGAGCCAGGGCGATGCCGACCCAGACGTTGAGCCCGAAGTACCAGCTGATCAACGACGCGCTGAGTGCCGAGGAAATCACTGCCACACCTGTGGACAGGTCGAACTCGCCACCGATCATCAGCAAGGACACTCCAACGGCCATAATGCCGATGGTTGAAGCGCCGTAGAGGACGGTGGCCAAGGACGCGGGACTCAAGAAGACCGGTGCAACGATGGCGAAGAAGATGAACAGGGCGACGGCGCCCACGAGGGCACCGATCTCCGGACGTCCCAGGAGAATTGACAGCGTGCTTTTCTTGCCAACGCGTTCGTCTTGGGTGAGGGATGGTTTCTTATGCGTGGGTGAGGCTGTTGTTGAAGACATGAGTTTTCCTCCATGTCCTGGCTGCGCGCCGGCTCGCCGCTACCGGCAGGCTCGGCGCGCACCGAGGATCGTTGCTAGCGGACGCCTTCTTCGGCGAAACTGGTGATCTTTTCGGCCACGGTCTTGTCAACGATGGCCGGGCCGGTCAGAGTCGCCTGTCCACCGCCGATCGTGAAGCCACCGCGGTGGTTCTGCCACAGCGCATCAACTGCCATGTAGCCCTGCAACCATGGCTGCTGGTCAACGGTGAACAGCACGTTGCCCTTGGTGATTTCTTGGACTAGTTGCGAGTTCATGTCGAAGGAGGCTACCTCGACCTTTGAGTTGGCCGTAGCCTTGGCTTTGATCAGCGTCATGGTAAATGGCGCGCCCAGCCCGATGATTGCATCGGCTTGCTTGTCCGCTTGGAGCTTGGCAGTTGCTGTTGACTCGACCTGGGTCATGTCAGTGCCCTGCACGTAGAGGATTTCGGTGCCTGGGACAACTTTCTTCACGCCGGCGCAGCGGGCTTCAAGGCCAACGTGCCCCTGTTCCTGGATGACGCATATCGGCTTCTTGATGCCCGAATCCTTCAGCTTTTCGCCGGCAGCCTGGCCTGCGAGCTGCTCATTGGACCCGAAGTGGGCGAACGCGCCGATGTCCTTAAAGCGGTCTTCGCCGGCGTTCAGGCTGACGATGGGAATTCCTGCGTCCGTGGCCTTTTTCAGCGCTCCGGCCATGGCGTCCGGCTTAGCCAGGGTTACGGCAATGCCGTCCACTCCCTGGTCAATGGCCTGCTCAATCAGCTGGGATTGGCGCCCGCCATCGGGGTCGCTCAAGTACTGCAGGTCAACGTTGTCCTTGGCCGCAGCTTCTTCGGCACCCTTGCGGATGATGTCCCAGAAGGTATCCCCCGGAGCCGCATGGGTGATCACTGCGACTTTGATGCGATCGGTGGCCGCAACAGCCCCACCGCCCGCACTGCTTTCCGGTTCTGGTGCACGCCCGCCCGTTGATGAGCAAGCCGCCAATCCCAGGGCTGGAATGATGGCGAGTGTGATTGCGAGTTTGCGCCAAGTTGGCTTTCCCATATTCGTTTTCCCCTTCAGGGCTACGTCGACGCACCCCGATAGTCCCCTGGAGCGGGCCGCCTTAACAAGATTTCCGTGACTTGAATCACAAGATGTCTAAAGTCTGCGCGACAAAAAGCGATCCGTCAAGACTTTGTAAAGACATGAGGATGTGAAGACGAGAACTTTGCGACCTTCAACAGGCGAAGCCAGGTGCTGCTTCCTCCTGGTTCAACGGCGCGGAAGGGATGAAGAACGCACGATAAGCCGTGGCGGAATCATCAATTGACGTGCAAATTTTCCGTCCGGATTCCGCATCAACTGGAGAAGCAGCCGCACGCTGCT
The DNA here is from genome assembly GCF_052379245.1 of Glutamicibacter sp. AOP12-B1-11. Taxonomy (NCBI): domain Bacteria; kingdom Bacillati; phylum Actinomycetota; class Actinomycetes; order Micrococcales; family Micrococcaceae; genus Glutamicibacter; species Glutamicibacter sp. AOP12-B1-11. The sequence continues at coordinate 68,525 of NZ_JBQSYL010000018.1, forward strand.
GCGACCGATGTCTTGCGAATCCGAGTCGACGCTGGTCAACGAGATTCTCCCCAGCGACGATAGAGAAATATTGTCGTAGCCAGTCACCGCCGCAGACAAGCCAGCCTCATCAAGAGCCTGCAGCGCGCCAAATGCGGAAAGATCATTGAAACAGGCCAGCGCTTCAGGCCGTGCCCCCGAGGCCAGCAACCGCACCACGGCTTCATAGCCGGCCTGAACCGTTGGTCCGGCTTCCACCACCTGCACTTGCTGGCGCAACCCATGGCGCAGCATCGCCCGATGATAGGCAGCTTCGCGCACCGCCGAAACCGGCCCAGCGCCACCGGCGATATGGGTGATCCGCTCATTCCCGCAGTGAACCAAGTGGTCAATCACCAAGCCAAAGCCCTGCTCATCATCTACTGAAACCGCAGCAGTATTTGATTGCGCCTGACGCCCGCTGCCCACAAATACAGCGGGAGTCTCACCCAACGCGGCTTCGAAGCTGGCTGCATCATCGGCTGATCCAACGACGAGGATTCCACTGACCCGCAAATCGCGCAGGGCCTGCAATTCCGCGGGGCCAACACCCAGACCATCGTGGATCGCGGCCGCACTGAACAGCACGTCACACCCCACTGCTTGCAACTGTTCGCGAACCACTTCCGCGACGGTCAGAACCCAGGGATTATGCAGTTCCCCTAGGACGACACCAATGGCATGCCGGTTCGCGGCAACCAGCGAGCGAGCCGCCAGGTTGGGCTGATAGCCCAACTCGCGGATGGAGTCCTCGACCAGCGAACGCCGCAGCGAACTGACCCTGCTCGGATCCGAGAGCACCAGGGACACCAATGATTTGGAGACCCCGGCCCGCTTGGCGACGTCTCGTATCGTGGGGCGGCGGCGCGGCGAGTCAGGCATGGCGGTCAGTATTGCACATTGGCAGCGCGCACCGACTCATCCAGCGCCTGCCATGTGCCGCTTGCGGCAGATGCTTCGGCCGCTTCCACCAGTGCGGCCGCGGCCACCGCATCGGCGATGGTGGAGTTCGCTTTCTCGCCACCGCAGACAGCCAGCAGGAACTTCTTAGCCTCGATGGTCTTGAGGTCGTCAAAGCCCATCGCATTTCCCGGGCCTGGCTGGAACCGGGAGTATTCGCCATGTTTTGGCGAGCCAATGACCGTCGTGAATCCCTGTTCGTCATTGTCTCGACCGAGCACGACCTCCAGTTCATTCAAGCGTTCAAAATCCCACTTGACCGAACCTTCCGTGCCGTAGATTTCGAGTCGATAGCCGCACTGCGGGCCCACGGCCACTCGGGATGCCTCAATAGTTCCGATCGCGCGGTCCGCCACGCCTTCTGGGCTGAAACGCAGCAACGCGGCGGCGTAGTCCTCATTCTCGACTTCACCTTGTTCGCCGCCTTCGATCAGGTCGAAGTGCGTGCCCTGTCCCATGGACAGTTTCGGCCGGGATGGGATCATGACGTTGGTTGATGCGGAAATGCTCCGGATGGGGCCAACAACATGGCTGCATAGATCTGCTGCATGGCTGAATAGGTCAGCGAGCACGCCGCTGCCGGCAAGTTCCCGGTTGAAGCGCCACGACAGTGCCGCACGGGGGTCTGCCGCATATCCGGCAAGGAAGCTGGCGCGGACATTGGTGATGGATCCCAACCGGCCCTCGCGCACCAGCTGGCGCGCTCGTTCTATAGCTGGCGCATGGCGGTAGTTGAAGCCGATGGAGGTGACTACGCCGTTGCGGATGGCGGCTTGCTCGATAGCCTGCGTTTCGGCCAGGCTTCGACCAGCGGGCTTTTCGATCCAGAAGTGCTTACCGGCCTCAGCTGCGGCGATCGCCATTTCGGCGTGCAGGAAGTTCGGTGCGCAAATCGAGACGACATCCACTTCGGGATCTGCGAGCACCTGGTGGTAGTCCAGCGTTCCGCGTTCAAAGCCCAGCGTCGAGATCGCGAAGTCGACTCGTGACTGCTCGGTATCCGCGGCTGCGACCAGCCTTGGCTTGATTCCCAACTCTGGATAGACATAGGGCACTGAGCTGTAGGCGCGAGCGTGCAGCTTGCCCATCCAACCCACCGAGATCAGCCCCACGCCGATGCTGCGCTGTTCGTTCATGATTTTCTCCTGTCTGTGGCGCTTCACGCCGTGATTCCCTGCGGCCTCCGCGGCTTGTCCCAAGTCTTGGACCGTTCCAAAAACCATATGTTCCGCTCGAAGCCTTGGGCAATGAATTCCAACAGATTTTTTGTCAGGACAATTGGACAAACGGACCATATTGTCCAAATTCCCTTGTCGCGATCGCATTTCAGGTCCAAAGCGACGCTTGGCCAAGCGTTTGGCCTTCACCGCTAAGCAGCGAAAAATCCATGGATCGCGAAGATATCCAGCCAAGAGATGCCCAAATCATGAACTTTCATATAGAGTTTGTCCTGTCAAAGCGACATATCCAGACAAGGTCGCCGGCAAGGAGCAACTGTGAGCACACCCCTGAGCATCAAGATCGACCGATCTTCACCGATTCCCCTCTACCACCAGGTAGCGCAAGGCATCGAGGGCGCGATCCGCGACGGTTCGCTGGCCTCGGGCACTCGACTGGAAAATGAGATCGAGCTCGCCCAGCGACTGCGGCTTTCACGCCCCACCATTCGCAAGGCCATGGACGACCTCGTCCAGTCCGGCCTTCTGGTGCGCAAGCGCGGTGTGGGAACGCAGGTTGTTTCCAGCCAGATCCGGCGGCACCTTGAACTATCCAGCCTGAATGATGACCTTGAGCGCGCCGGAAAGAAGCCTTCTACCAGCTTGCTCAGCTTTGAACATATTCCAGCTCCAACGGAGATCCAGGAACTTCTCTCACTGCCCAAGGATGTTTCCGTTTACCACTTCACCCGGCTGCGTTCTGCCAGCGGAAGCCCACTGGCACTGATGGAGAACTGGGTTCGCGACGACATTGTTGAGCTGGATGAAAAGTCCCTGCAAGCACATGGCCTGTACGAGCTTCTGCGTGAAGCAGGGGTCAACTTCCGGCTGGCCCAGCAGCGCATCGGGGCGACCACCGCCGACGATATCCAAGCCAAGGCCTTGGACACGGCGGCAGGTTCGGCCCTGGTGACCATGCAGCGCACTGCCGTGGATGACACCGGGCGCAACGTGGAGACCGGTGCCCACGTATATCGCGCTGATGCCTACAGCTTTGAAATGACCTTGGTGCAACGCTAGGCACCTGGCACCGCCATCGAAAGGAATGACTGATGACCGATTGGATTTACCCTGCAGGTTCCGCCGCCAACGGAGACTGGAGCATCTCGCTCGGCGCCCATGACTCGACCGCTTCCATCGAGGGCTGGGCCCACACCGGGCTCAAGGTAGCCGAGCTGGCTCCCGGTCAAACAGTCGAACTGGCGGCCACCGCCGAAGAACGCATTGTCGTCCCGCTCAGCGGCGCATCATTCAACGTCGCTATCGCAGGCAAAGAATATGTTCTCAGCGCTCGCGAATCAGTCTTTGCCGGACCAGCTGATGTCCTCTACACCGGCATCAACACAGCGCTGTCCATCAGCTCAGCTGAGGGGGGCCGGGTCGCCGTGGCGCTGGCCCCGGCCAAGCAGTCCTACCCAACCCGCCTGATCAAGGCAGAAGAGATTCCGGTGGAGCTGCGCGGAGCAGGAAACTGCTCCCGCCAGGTCCACAACTTCGGCACCCCGGCCGCACTGGAAGCAGACCGTTTCATCGTCTGCGAAGTCATTACTCCGGCGGGCAACTGGTCTTCCTATCCACCGCATAAGCATGATCAGGAGAAGGAAGGCGAGACCAGCCTCGAGGAAATCTACTACTTCGAGACGCAACTAGCCCAGGGCATGCCCGCCGAAGCGGCCACCGATCCCATCGGCTATGCGCGCGTTTATGCCTCGGATGAACGCCCCATTGACGTTAATGCCGAAGTCCGCACCGGGGACGTTGTCTTGGTCCCCTACGGCTGGCATGGTCCAGCCATGGCGGGACCGGGTTATGACCTTTACTATCTGAACGTCATGGCCGGCCCGGGACGCGTGCGCGATTGGTTGATCAGCGATGATCCCCACCATGGCTGGATCCGCCAGACTTGGGATTCGCAGAGCATGGATCCGCGATTGCCCTTCGGAGCCGGCGCGTAGCCACCCGGGTTGCAAAGCCCAGCGGCGGCAGCAGGATCCCCTGCTGCCGCCGCTGGGCTTTAACTCTCAATCCTCCGCCCGGTACATGATCCCCTAGCGCGCCACGGGCCTGGCCAGCGGTTCAAAAGCCTGGGCAAAGGCTGCGATGGCAGCATTGGAATCCGCGCTGGCATAGGCTTCCATGCCGATCGGGCCAGAGTAATCCAGATCCGCCAGAGCTTGGGCAACAGCCAGGTAGTTGATTTCCCCGGTGCCCGGCTCGCAACGCCCGGGAACGTCTGCGACCTGGATTTCTCCGATATGCGGCAGTGCCGAACGCACCAGTTCGATGAGGTTTCCCTCGCCAATTTGGGCGTGGTACAGATCAAGCATCATCTTCACGTTCGGGTGACCGACGGCCTTGACCAGAGACATCGTGTCCTTGGCGCGTCCCAGCGGGATGCCCGGGTGATCCAGAATCGTATTCAGGTTCTCCAGCATGAAGGTGACCTGATGTTCTTCGCCGATCCGGCCCAGTTCCTCCAGGGTTCGCGCTGCGGTGAGCCACATGTCTCCGGTAGCCCGAAAACGTGGGATGGCGGCCTGCCCATCAATGAGCTGAGCCGGATGCACTACCAGCCGGTTGATGCCCAGCTGCCGGGCTGCCGGGATCAATTCCTTGGCGGTGCGAACCACTTCGTGCGCGCTGCCCGGATCGCAGAGGCTCCCTTCGCTGTAGCCTGTCATGGAGCCGAAGCGGGCACCGGTGGCCGCCAAAGCCGGAAGGTCTTTGTCTCTGATATCCCAGAGTTCAATTTCAAAACCGGCCTCGTCAAGGCGCTTGACCCGGTCGATCAGCGGAAGGTCCAGGAAGACCATTTCGGCGCAGACCGCCAGCTGCGCACTCATGCGTTCACCGCAAGCCGGGTGGCCGATTCCAGCTTCACCGGCAGGCCGGTTTCCGAGGATTCCAAGGCCGCCAGTGCCACGCGCAGCGCTGCGCGTGCGTCCGCGCCGGTCGGGACCTCCAGGGCCGCATCGGCCGAACCATCGCGCAGGCCACGGATCTTGCGAGCGAAGATCGAGAGCTGCTCGCGGTAGGCCTGGGCAAACAGCTTGATGTTCAGTCGTTCGGTTGGTGCATGGGCGCCCGCGCTGTCAAAGCTGGCCGCTGCCAGCTGCACTGGATTCCCTGCCTGCACCATGCCCTTTGAACCAAAGACTTCTCCGCGCACGTCGTAGCCGTAGCTTGCCGAGAAGTTCGCCTCGGCCACAGCGATCGCACCGTTGGAGTAGCGCAGGCTCACCACGGCGGTATCCAGCAAACCGGAATCCCGGTGCTCTGGCGCCACCAAGGCATCCGCCATGACATGGACTTCTACAACCTCAGCACCCGGGTTCAACCAGTTCAAGGTGTCAAAATCGTGGATCAGGGTTTCGGTGAAAATCACGTGCGAGCGGATCTTCGCCGCGTTGGGCAACCCGCCTGCAACTTCTGGATCGCGGGTCAGCGACCGCAGCAGCTGAGGGGTGCCGATTGCACCGGAATACACCTGTTCTGCCACGGCAGCGAAGTCGCGGGAGAAGCGCCGGTTGAAACCGATCTGCAGCAGCACTCCGGAATCCTCCACTGCTTTCAAGGCGGTGTCGAGATCTGACAGCGCGTGCGCTGCCGGCTTTTCGCAGAAGATGTGCTTTCCCGCCGCGGCGGCCTGGGCGATCAAGCCGGCATGGAAGCTTGAAGGCGCGCCGATGACCACAGCGTCTACGGTTTCGTCGGCAAACACGTCCGCAATGTCTTCGGTGTAGTTCGTGCAACCCAGTTCTGCGGCCAGTTCGGCGGCGCGGCCTGGTGCCGGATCTGCCACGACGTGCAGTTGTGCATCTGGCAGGTGCTGTGCCACAGTGCGGGCGTGGAATGCGCCGATCCACCCGGTGCCGATGACCGCAATGCGCAGTGGCCGTGCGGAATTTTCTGGCAGGGATTGGTAAGCCATGGAGCGTCTCCTAGAACGTTCTAGATAAAGTGTTCAGGAAAATCATGGCACACTGGATAGCAGGTGTCTATAACGTTCTAGAAGAAAGTTCCGCCAATGCCGCATGCATCTGCGCCACGCCCCGCCAAACGCCCTACGTTGGCCGACGTCGCCCGCGCCTCAGGGGTCTCGGTAGCACTGGCCTCGATCGTGCTGCGCGAGGCTGAGGGCGCCAGCGGAGAATCCCGGGCCCGGGTCAAGCAGGCCGCCGCGGATTTGGGCTACCGCCCGGACTCGCGTGCACGGTCGCTGCGCAGCAGCCGCAGCAGAACGCTTGGCCTGGCCCTGGCGCTGGGAGAGCCGCTGCACGCGGAACTGGCAGATGCTTTATACGCGCAGGCGGACCAGAGCGGATTTGAAATCATTCTAGGCGCCACCGGCAGACACCGAGATGAACGCCGTGTGCTCAATACCCTCATCGACGCCGGAGTCGAAGCGGTGATCGGAGTGTTCCCCGAACTGCCAGCCGCGCAGCTGGTCCAGGTGTCCAAGCAGCTTCCCGTCATCAGCCTGCTGCGCAAGGTCAAAGGCATCCCCTCAGTCATTACCGACGAGGCTGCCGGCGTTGAACAAGTCGTCAGCCATTTGGTGCAGCGCGGCCACACTCGGCTGCTGCATCTGGATGGCGGATCCGCCGTCTCGGCGAAACAGCGGCGAGATGCCTTCATCGAATCCGCTGCCCGCGCCAGCGCCAGCGGCCAGATCCTTCCAGCGGGTCCTGACGAGGCGACCGCTTTTGCGGTCCTGCGCGAGTATCTGGAGAAAATGCCCCAGGCCGAACGCGCCACGGCGGTACTGGCCTTTAATGACCGCGCGGCGCTCGGCGCCCGGCAAGCGATAGATCTTGCGGGCCTGCAGGTTCCCGAGCAGATCTGCCTTGCCGGATATGACGACAGCGAATTCGCCAGGCTTGCGCATGCCGATCTGACCAGCGTTCGCCAAGATGTCGCAGCCCTGGCCCAGGCCGCCATGCAGGCGGCCCTGAATTCCCCGGGAGCATCCAGCACCCATGCGCCGCAGCTGGTGGTGCGCGGCAGTACCGGACAGCGCCGGGCATAGCAGGGGGCCCAGCCCTGCCAATTGGCGGGGCTGGGCTCACTAGCTCAGCGAATGGTCGCGCCTTAGGCGTTGACCGCCGGCTTGACTTGGTAGATCGCTCCTGTGGAGACGTCCTCTTCCAGGGCTTCCAGTGACCGTCCGCGGGTTTCGGGAACCTGGGTGGCCACGAAGATCAGCGCCAGCACACCGATGCCTGCGAAGATGAAGAATGATCCGGTAATTCCGACACCGGAGACCAAAGAGGGGAAGAACAGCGCCAGCACACCGTTGGTGGCCCACCCGAAGAACACCGAGATGCCAATTCCCAGCCCGCGCATATGCAGCGGGAAGACTTCAGCCAGCCACACCCAGACAGCCACGTTGAGGAATGTCTGCATGGACATCACGAAGGCAACCACCAAGATCAGGATCACCACTGGTCGGATAGGGCTGCCGACCGGCAGCAGCATGCCCGCGATGGCTACCAGCAGGTGGCAGGTGGTGGTCAGCGCCAAGCCGATCAGGAAAGTCTTGCGGCGGTCCATACGGTCCATATTGCGCAGGGCGATGATGCCGCCAATCACGGCAACCACGCCGAAGGCGATATTCGCCAGGACTGCCTGCTGCTCTGACATGCCGGACTCTTCCAGCACGCGTGTTCCGTAGTACATGATCGAGTTGATGCCGGTGAGCTGCTGAGTCATGGAAACGCCGATGCCGATGGCGACGATGCGCAGCAACCACTTGTTTTTCAGCACGGCCTTGATGCCCACCGGCTTGTTGTTCCGCTTTTCCTCGTCGGCAACGATCTCGATCTCGTGGACTTCGGCCAGTGCACGCTCAGGCGAACGCACTGTCTTGAGCACTCGCAGCGCCTCGGCATAGCGGCGCTTTTCCACGAGCCAGCGCGGAGATTCAGGCATGCGCAGCATGCCGAAGAACAACGCCAGCGCTGGCAGTGCGCAAATTGCGAACATGATGCGCCAGACGCCATCCACGGTTCCACCCAGGACGGTTCCAATGATCGCGTTCATCACGAAGGCGGCCAACTGACCCGAGACAATGGCCAGCTCATTGCGACCGGTGATGGATCCGCGAATTTCATACGGGGCCAATTCGGCCAAGTAGATCGGCACGACCGTGGATGCGCCACCCACGGCCAATCCGAGCATGATGCGTCCGGCGATCAAAACACCAAAACCCAGTGGTGAGAAAGTTCCCGCTTCCGGGCCGGCAGGCGAGAAGACTACGAGCAAGGTTCCGGCAAAGAACAGGACTGCCAGCAAGATGATGGTCTTGCGCCGACCCCATACATCGGCAATTTGTCCGCCGATGAGCGCTCCGAACGCGGCGGCGAAGACCAGTGAGCTGATCACCACGCCAACTTGCAGAAGGTTCAGGCCGAGTTCCGCTGCCATGGGACCTTCGGCGCCATTGGCAACACCGGTGTCGTATCCGAAAAGCAATCCGCCAAAACAGGCGATGATGGAGATCAAACCGAGTCGCTTAACATGAGGCCCCGCGGTGAGGGGCGGCAGGCTTGACTCTGCAGAAGCTTGCTGCGCACTAGACATGGGAACTCCTTTGGATTGCCCGGGTGAAAGCATTACTGGCCTTGGGCCATCCATCGGATCGACTGCGATCCGGCTTCCTCCACTCGGTTCGGCGGGCACCAATTCGCATCATTCTGGTTCCTTGCCGATAACTGAAAGTGATGGGCTTCACAGCCCCTATGTAAGGACAATACGTCATCAGTGTTTAGCGGGCAAGCATTATTGGCTATTAAGTCCTGACAAATGCCGTTTTTCTTGCCGCACCGGCCCTGCCGACCGCTAGTTCCCGAGACTGTACGCACAAATCAATCTGGAATTCTGCGAGCTCTTCTCGAGCCGTCCTGTGCTGAGGATGACTCCCGGGCCGGATGACGAAAGCCGAACCCGCAAGGGTTCGGCTTTCGTCATCCGGCAACTCAACTCGGCGTTGCCTGATTTGCTAGGAACGCGCAGCTTGGACGGAAGCTACACGGCTGCGCATCTGCTCCAACTGGAATTTGGAGACCTCGACGGCGTTCTCGTTCTCGGCAAATACGCTGGAGACCATGACGCTCTCCTCGCGGTCGGCAAAACCGTTGGCCACGAGACCGGAGAAGAATCCATCCCAGTCCACGTCCCCATCACCAAGCTTCAGGTGCTGGTGCACGCGCACCGGATTGCCCGGCGGATTGGTGATGTAGCGCAACCCGTGCGAGGCATGATGGTTCATCGTGTCAGACACATGCACCACCCGCAGCCTCTCCCCCACGGTCTGCATGATTTCCAGCGGTTCATCCTTCATATGGAAGGAATGAGAGGCGACGTAGACAAAGGACAGATTCGGCGAATTCACCCCGCGGATTACCCGCCAAGCTGCCAAGCCCTCTTCGACGAAATCATCCGGATGCGGGTCAATGGCCACGTTAATGCCCTCGCGCTCAATGATTGGCACGAGCTCCTCCATGGAACGGTAGAACGCGGCCTCGGACTCCTCGGCGCGTTCCGGCCGTCCGGAGAATTCCGTGTTCATCTGGTTCACGCCCAAATCCACGGCGATCTGGATGGCGCGCTTCCAATAGCGCACCGCGGCCTGGCGCAAATTCTCCTCGGGCGAGGACCAGCGCAGCACCGGAAGCACCGAAGCGATCCCCACCCCGGCGGCCTTGCACCGGGCCGCGAGTTGCGCGACCAGGTCATCGTCGGCCTTGGGGTGCGTGAAGAACGGAATCATATCCGCATGCGGGGTCAGCTGTATGCAGTCATAGCCCAGCTCCGCTGCCAGTTCCGGGAACTGGAGCAGCGAGTGCGTGGAATGGAACGGGGTCGGGTCCAATGCGTATTTCATGATGCCCCTAGCTGTAGAGATCCGGCTTGCTGTTCAGCTTGACTGCCACCTTTTCGCCGGTGCGCTGGGCCTCGACTCCAGCCTCGCAGCATGCCGCGGTGGCGTAGCCGTCCCAGGCGCTCGGCCCGCCCAATTCCCCGCGCAGCGCGGCGTCAACCCACGACTGGATTTCGGTGTCGTAGGCGGCGCCGAAACGCTCCTCGAAGCCCGGGGTGACCTTGCCGCCCCACTGCCCGGCGGTACGCACATACGGTCCGGCGTCATTGCCGATGGACACGATGCCATCTTCAAAGGATGCCTGGGTCGCCACCTCGTAGCCGAACTTCGCGTTGACGTAGATCTCCACGTCGGCGAGCACTCCGGCAGAAGTTTCCAGCAGCACATGCTGTGGGTCATGCTGGCCGTTGGGTGCATTGCGGGTGGCTTTGCCCAAGCGCACCTGCACCGAGGTGATCTCTGCGCCGGTGAAGTAGCGAATGGCATCGAACTCGTGGACCACCGAGTCGTTGATCAGCATCTCATTGGTGAAGCCTTCCGGGGTGGATGGGTTGCGGTGCTGGTGGTGCAGCACCAGCAATTCACCCAGGCTCTCGTCCTCGATCAGCTGGCGCAGCTGCCGGTACTCGGCGTCAAAGCGGCGCATGAAGCCCACCTGGATGCGCTTGCGGCCCAGTCTGGCCTCCGCCTCGACAATCTCCCATGAGGAAGCGGCATCCGGGGTCAGCGGCTTTTCGCACAGCACCGGAATATCGGCAGCAAGCACCGTCAGCAGCGCATCGTGGTGCAAGAAACCGGGGGTCGCCAGCAGTACGGCGTTGACCTCGCCGTCGGCGAGCGCCGCGGGCAGGTCGGTGTAGCCCTTGGCGCCCGGGATGTCTGCGATGGCAGCGTTGACCCGGTCGGTGTCAATATCGACAACGGCCGCCAGCTTGGCGCCGGAGATGCGGTGGTGGATGCGCTGGATGTGGTCGGCGCCCATGCGTCCGGCTCCGACGACGGCGACGCGCAGGATTTCTGGCACGATGAGTCCTTTCAAGATTTTTTGGTGGTCCTGGTTTGAGTTAGGCAAGTTGGCCTAGACGCGGGTGTGCGAGCCGCAGCTGAGTAGGTAGTCGCGCGTGCGGGTGGCGATGGGCAGCGGCACCGTGAAGTCGGCGACCGGGTACATGTCCTGTTCGACAATGCCGAAGATCGGGCGGCCCAGCTTCTCCACTTCCGCCAAGACCTCATTGAGGTCAGGCAGGCCCGAAGGTGGTTCGCACATGACCCCGGCGAGGTTGGCCGCGGCCCAGGTCAGGTCCTGCGCGCGCACCGTGGCCAAGATGTCCGGGTTGATCTGCTTCAGATGCAGGTAGCCGATGCGCTCCGGGAAGCGGCGGATCAGATCCACGCTGGAAGCTCCACCGTATTCGGCATGCCCGGTATCCAGGCACAGGGTGGTGAACTGCGGGTCGGTGAGCTCAAGGAACTTCTCGATATCGCTCTGGCCGCAGACATGCGAGTCGGCGTGGGAGTGGAACTGCTGTTTCAGGCCAAATTCTTCCTGCAGGATCTTGCCCAACCGGTCATGGCCCTGGGCCAGCGAGTCCCAGGCCGCGGCATCCAGTGTGCCGGATTCGACGGCTTGCCCGGTGACGTCATCGCGCCACATGGCTGGGATCACCACAATATGCTCCCCGCCCATGGCGGCGGTCAGCTCGGCCACCTTTCGGGCTGGCTCCCAGGCTTGCTCCCAGGCGCTGGCACTGCCGTCGATGCCGCGGTGGAAGGCGGTGAAGACGGTGCCGGCGCAGACGTTCAGGTCGCGGGCGGCCAGCTCATCGGCCAGCTGGGCGGGGTCGGTAGGCAGGTACCCGTAGGGACCCAGCTCGATGGTTTTGTAGCCGGCCTCGGCTACCTCGTCGAGGAAGCGCTGCCAGGGTGTCTGCTTGGGGTCATCGGCAAACCAGACGCCCCAGGAGTCGGGGGCAGTTCCAATGGTGATGTTCTGTGCCATGGCATGTACCAGAATCTTTCGATGCTCATTGCCGATGCCGACTGATTACTGGCCGGCATCGGCACGATGGAAATTAGTTGCAGTGCAGGAACCTAGTTTGAGGGGAAGCTGTACGAGGCGGTCGACAGCTGTGCCGGCTCCGGCCACCGCTGCGTGACTGCCTTGCCGCGGGTGTAGAAACGCACACCGTCCGGTCCATAAATGTGGTGCTCGCCAAATAGTGAATTCTTCCAACCACCAAATGAGTGCCATGCCACCGGTACCGGGAGCGGAACGTTTACCCCGACCATGCCCACATGAATACGTCGGGTGTAGTTGCGAGCGTGCGAACCCGAGGAGGTGAAGATTGCGGTGCCGTTACCATATGGGTTGGCGTTCACCACGTCGATGGCTTCATCCAAGGAATCAACGCGAAGCACCACGAGTACCGGGCCGAAAATTTCCTCGGTGTAGGCACTCATTTCTCGGTTCACCCGGTCCAAGATGGTCGGGCCAACGAAGAACCCGTTTTCATGGTTCTTGACCACTAGGTCTCGACCATCCAAGATCAGGGCGGCACCGGCCTGTTCGGCCTCGCCAACAATCTTCTGCAGGCGAGTCTTTGATGCCGGTGTGATGACCGGTCCCATATCTGCTTTTTCGTCAAAGCCGTGGGAGACGTTCACGCCACGGGCTCGTTCGGCTAGCTTGTCCACGAGGATGTCAGCGGCCTCGCCAACGGCCACGGCCGCGGAGATCGCCATGCAACGCTGGCCTGCCGAGCCGAATGCCGCAGCATTGATATGGTCTGCAGCCTGCTCCATATCTGCATCCGGCATGATGACCGCGTGGTTCTTGGCACCGCCCAATGCCTGGACGCGCTTTCCGTACTTGGTTGCGGTCTCGTGTACGTACTTGGCAATGGGTGTTGACCCGACAAATGAAATTCCGTCCACATCTGGGTGGGACAGCAAACCATCTACAGTTTCCTTGCCGCCATGCAGCACCTGGAATACTCCGTCGGGAAGCCCCGCCTGCTTGAAGAGCTCCGCAATCAACAGCGCAGCCGACGGATCACGCTCGGAAGGCTTGAGGATGAAGGCATTGCCGGTGGCGATGGCAACTGGCGCCATCCACAAGGGAACCATGACCGGGAAGTTAAACGGGGTAATTCCGGCAACTACGCCTAGTGGCTGGCGGAATGAGAAGACGTCTATGCCGGTGGATACCTGGTCCGAGTATTCCCCCTTGAGTGACTGGGAGATTCCGGCGGCGTATTCCACGACCTCGATACCGCGGGCTACTTCGCCGGCCGCGTCCGAGAGTACCTTGCCGTGCTCGCTGGTTACCAAGCGGGCCAGGTCATCGGTGTGTTCGGTGAGCAGTTGCTGGAAGCGGAACATGACCTTGGTGCGCTTGACGATGGAGACTTCGCCCCAGCTGTCGGCGGCGGCGTGGGCCGCTGCCACGGTCTGGGCCAGGTCTTCGGGGCTAGCCAGATGCAGCTGACCGGTAATTTCGCCGGTTGCCGGGTTGTAAACCGGCTGGGTGGCGGTTCCGCTGCCCGCGGTTGGCTGTCCGTTGATGAAGTGCTTGATGTCGGTAATTTCGGTGGCAGTTGTGCTCATGATTAGCTCTCGTCTAGTAGCGAAAAAGTGTTGGGCCGGCGATAACGTGCGGCGATTCAGCCTAGATAAGGCTTCTGCCGCTCCTTGTGGCTTTCGTAGACTTCACGGGCCTTCGTCGTGGAATCCAGCTCGGATGTTTCACTGACCGGCACGTCCCACCAAGACTGGCTGGAAGGCGCATCGGCGTAGAGATCCGATTCAATATGGATGAGGATTGGGCCGGATCCTTCCGGCGCTGCCTTTGCGGTGGCGATGGCGGTCGAGAGGTCCTCGATGGCCCGATCTCCGGGGGCGATTCTTATGACCTTGACTCCCAATGATTCGGCGTTCAGCGCCAAATCGATTGGCAGCGTTTGCCCCTCGTCGAAGGAATGCGTTTGGGTGTCCAGTGCACGGTATTTGGTGCCGAAGCGCTGGGATCCCAATGATTCGGAGAGCGACCCGATGGAGGCATAACCGTGGTTCTGGATGAGCACCGTGATCAGTTTGATCCCCTCGGCCACTGCGGTGACCAGTTCGGTGTGCATCATCAGATAGGAGCCGTCGCCGACCATGACCACTACGTCACGGTTTTCCGCGCCGCGCGCGGTCTCCGCAAGCACCGCACGCTTCAGTCCCAGCCCACCGGCGATTTCGTAACCCATGCAGGAGAAGCCGTATTCCACGTGATATCCGAAGGGGTCCGAAACCCGCCACATCTTATGCAGGTCTCCGGGCAAAGATCCTGCCGCGCACACTACAACGTCGCGGGAATCCATGGCCTGGTTGGTTGCGCCGATAATGGCATTCTGGCTGACTAACGGGCTTAGCCTTTCGGCGAATGCCTCATCCACGGTCGCATCCCAACGTTGTTTCTCTTGGGCGGTGAACACCTCAAGAGCGCCTTCCACCCGATACCCGGTGAGCGCTTCGCGCAGGGCAATGAGCGCCTTGCGAGCATCCGCGACGATCGGCAGCACGGTGGCGTGCTTGTACGCATCAAGTGCGGCAACGTTGATATTTACGAACTTCGCTCCGGGGTTTTGGAAGGCCGTACGGCTGGCCGTGGTGAAGTCCTCATAACGGGTACCAATACCGATGATCAGATCGGCTTCTGCGGCCAACGCGTTGGCCGCAGAAGTACCGGTGGAACCAATGGCTCCTAGCGAATGCTTCGAGTCCCAAGGCAGGGCGCCAACGCCGGCTTGGGTATTGCCCACCGGAATTCCGGTGGCCTCAGCGAAGGCCGCAAGCTCCTCGGTCGCATAGGCATAGAGCACTCCGCCACCGGCAACGATCAACGGGCGCTTGGCAGCACGAATCAGCTGCGCAGCCTGGGCTATGTCTTCGGTTTCCGGGGCCGGGCGGCGGATCTTCCAGTCGCGTTCGGCAAAGAACTCTTCCGGGAAATCAAAGGCCTCGGCCTGGACGTCCTGCGGCAAGGAGATGGTCACCGCGCCAGTTTCGGCCGGATCGGTGAGCACGCGCAGACCGTGGTGCAGTGCGCTGGCCAACTGTTCCGGCCGGGTGACCCGGTCAAAGTACTTGGATAGCGGGCGGAAGGCATCGTTAACGGTGATGTCGTAGCCGTGCGGCATTTCCAGTTGCTGGAGTACTGGATCGGCGGCACGGGTGGCGAAGGTATCGCTGGGCAAGAGCAATACCGGCAAACGGTTAGCGGTGGCCAGCGCGGCACCGGTGAGCAGGTTGGAGGAGCCAGGCCCGATGGAGGTGGAGACCGCATAGGTGGCGCGGCGGCGGGTATGCCGGGCATAGGCCACCGCCTGATGCGACTGCGCCTGCTCGTTGCGACCTTGGTAGTACGGCATGAGGCTCGGGTCTTTGAGCTGCCATTGCTTCAGGGCCTGCCCCACCCCGGCGACATTGCCGTGGCCGAAGATGCCGAACATTCCTGGAATCAGGCGCTCTCGATAGGCAGCTCCACCGATGTTGTCCACCGTGTACTGTCGTCCCAGGAATTCTACGACCGCCTGAGCAACGGTCATTCTGCGTGTAGTCATCGAGCTTTGTCCTTCTCAGCTGCGTACAGGAGTGGTGGTGTTCAAGAGCGATGCGGCGGTGGCCACGGCGGCGGCCACATCCCCGTCCTCGGGATACAGCAGGGTCCGGCCCACGGTCAGTCCCTGTACCCCGGGCAGGGCCAGGGCATCCTGCCAGGAGGCGAACACCTTATCGGGACTGCCTGCGGGATCTCCGCCGAGCAGGACCGTGGGCAGGGTGGTGGCGGCCATAACCCGCTCCATTTCCTGGACCACGGGGATTTTCAGCCAGGTGTAGGCGCTGGTTTCGCCCAGTCCGGAGGCGATGCCCATGGACTTGATCACTGCCTCCGGGCGCAGGTCGTTGACTACCTTGCCCTCGGCCCGCTTGGAGATGAACGGTTCGACCATGGCGACCAGCTGGTGCCGAGCCAAATCGGAGACGGCATCGGCGGTGGCAGCCAGGGTTTTCACGGTGTCCGGATCCTCGTAGCTGATCCGGGTGAGCATCTTGCCGCCGTCTGCGCCCAAGGCGGCCAGGGCCGCAGCGCTATGCCCGGTGAAGCGGTCATCAATCTCGTTGACCAGGCCGGCGAGCCCGCCGCGGTTCATCGAGCCGAAAACCAGCTTGCCTTCCAGTGCGCCCAGCAGCAGCAGGTCATCGAGGATATCCGGCGAGGCCAGGACCCCATCGCAGGCGGGGTTCTGCAAGGCGATCCGCAGCCGGTCCAGCAGTTCGCGGCGGTCGGCCATGGCCGTGGCGCGCTTGCCTACGGATAGCGCCCCGCGGGCCGGGTGGTCGGCGGCGATGATGAAGTTCTGCCGGCCCAGCACCGGGCCGGCATGCTTCTGGCGCAGCGAGGCGGCGCGCTGCACCGCTGCCGGGTCTTCTAGCCGCTGGCGGGTGATGGATTCGTAGCGGCGCGGGTCTTCGCGGTCCACGTGCAGGTCGGATGCCTGTTTCATAACTAGACCAGGTCTTTCTGGGAGGCGGGTACGGTGCGGCCGCGCTCGGCCAGCAGGGCGTTCACTTCTTCTGGGTCCGGCATCGCATCGGAGCAAGCGACCTTCGAGGCCACGATCGCCCCAGCGGCATTGGCGTAGTCCAAGACCTGCTCCAGCGGCCAACCGGAGAGCAGGCCGTGGCAGAAGGCGCCGCCGAAGGAGTCGCCGGCGCCCAGTCCGTTGGCGGTCTGCACCGGAACCGGCGCGGAAACCACACGTTCGGTGCGGGTTTTGGCCATGACGCCTTCGGGGCCGAGCTTGACCACGGCGATCTGCACTCCGGCCTCCAGCAGGCGGTCGGCCTGCTCATCCGGGGTTCCTTCTCCAACGGCTACCGAGCATTCGGTATCGTTGCCGATGGCCACCGTGGCCGAGGGCAGAGCCCGGGCTACCTGCTCGCGGGCTTGCTCAACGGAGTCCCAGAACATTGGGCGGTAGTCCAAGTCCAGGATGGTGAACTGCCCTGGGGCCAGCGAACCGGCCGGGCGGGCCTCGTAGGCTTCCAGCTGCGCGGTGCGCGAAGGCTCTCGGCTCAAGCCGGTGACGGTGCTCCAGAAAATCTTGGAGTTCTTGACCGTGTCGAGGTCGATATCGCTGCTTTTGATATTCCAGTCCGGTGCCATCGGGAAGCGTCCGTAGAAGTACAGCGGGAAGTCATCTGGTGGCATGATGGCGCAAAAGGTGACTGGGGTCTGCAAGCTGGCATCGCGGGTGACCTGTGCGCGGTCCACGCCGTAGCGGTCCAATTCGCGTTCCAGGAACGTGCCGAAGTCGTCGTCGCCGATTTTGGTGATCACCCCGGCCGCGCGGCCGTGCCGGGCAGCTGCCACAGCGACGTTGGTGGCAGAGCCACCGAGATACTTGCTGAAGGAGTTCACGTCGGCGAGGGAAACGCCGATGTCGTTCGGGTAGACGTCAACGCTGATGCGTCCGAGGGTGAGTACGTCGTAAGTCACGCAGATCGACGTCCTTTCGAGTCAGAAGTTCAGGGATCGGCCAGCTGCCGAAGATGTGAACGGTGCCACAAGAAATACTTTGCACCATGAATCTAGCTCTGTCAAAGGTTTGTACTGACATATTTACAACATGAGTAACACTGCGAGTGGAAAACCGTGGAATTCTGCGGATATCAACCAGGCCAAGTCGACAAAAGTTTATGGTCTTCTCGAGAACTATGTCCTGACGTTAAGACCTGACTAGTTTGGAATTCCTGCTCCGAAGCTGACGTTGCCGCATTCGAAGCAGGCGGAACGCTAGGCTCTTAACAAGAACCCGGACCAAGCCCAGGAGGCACCATGGCAGCAGAACGCCGCCGCGCGACGATTTACGATGTCGCCCAAGCCGCCGGCGTCTCCAAATCGCTGGTATCCCTGGTGCTGCGCGGCTCCCCCAGCGTCTCCGAGCCACGCCGCGCCGCGGTGCTGGCTGCCATCGAGCAGCTGAACTACCGCCCGAGCCAAGCCGCGGCCGCACTGGCCGGTGGCACCAGCCAGACCGTCGGCGTGGTGATCGACGACTACACCAACGTCTGGTTTGTCGAATTGCTTCGCGGGCTGCAAGAAGGTCTGGGCAATGCCGGACTGCGCATCGCCGTCTCGGACCGCACGCTGAACGCGCATGTGGAGTCGGACCCGCTGGATGGATTTCTCAGCACCCGCGTCGAGGCCTTGGTCCTGGCCACCGAACCTACACCGGCCATGCGCTTCCCCTCCCAGATCCCGGTGATCGTGGCAGGTAATCGAGCAACACAGGTGACCGGAGCGGATATTTCAGCAAGCGACGACCGGTTTGGCGCACGTCGAGCCATCGAATACCTGATTTCACTGGGGCATCGGCACATCGGGCACATCGGTGGCGGCGGAGGCGCATCAATGCTCAGGCGCAACGGATACCAAGATGCGATGAGCGCGGCGGACCTGGACGAGCGCATCGTCATCCTCACCCCGCACACCACCGAGGACAGCGGCTATCAGTGCACGAATCAGCTTCTGCGCGAAACCCCGGAAATTACCGCCATCCTGGCCGGCAATGATTCGATGGCCATGGGCGCGCTGACCGCGGCCCGCGAGAACGGCCTCTCGGTCCCCGAGGATCTGTCGATTATCGGCTACGACAACTCGCCGCTCTCCGGCACGCACCTGCTGCGCTTGACCACCGTAGACAGTCGCAACCGCGAGCTCGGCATGCACGTGGCCGAACAGGTGCTTTCCCGGCTCGCGGACCCTGAACGCGCTGCGCAAAAGGTGTCACTGGAGCCAGCACTGGTTGAGCGCGGCACCTGCGCCCCCGTTCGCCCCGCCTAGATAATCCCCGCTCAATACCCCTTGACCGCCACTTGGATTCGCCTTTACACTTTTTTGGAGCGCTCCAAAATCCCCCTGAATAACTTCCACCCAGGAGAATCCGTGACAAAAAGCATCGGAATCGCAGTCATCGGCGCAGGCATGGCCGGCTTGTCCCACATCGCCGGCTACCGCACCGCCCCCACCCTCTACGAATCCAACCTGCCACCGCTGCGCTACGTCGCGGTGGCCGATGTGAACACCGAGCTCGCAGCCAAAGTTGCCAAGCGTTACGGCTACGAAAAGGCACTGGGCTCCTGGCAAGAGGTGGCCAACGATCCGGACATTGATGTCGTTTCGGTAGTGATTGCCAACCGCTTCCACCGCGAAGCCGTTGAAGGTCTGCTGGCCGCCGGCAAGCACGTATTGTGCGAAAAGCCGCTGGCCGACACCCTAGAAGAAGCCCAGGCCATGGCCACAGCGGCCCGCAACGCCAACTCCATTGCCCGCGTCGGCTTCACCTTCCGCCGCACCCCGGGTATCGCCACGATCCGGAACCTAATCACCGATGGCACCCTGGGCAAGGTATTGCATTTTTCTGGTCGCTATTGGACCGACTACGGCCACAATCCACAGGCTCCAATGAGCTGGCGGTTCAAGGGTGAGGCCGGCTCTGGCGCACTGGCCGATGTGGGAAGCCACCTGTCTTACATCGCCGAATTCCTGGCAGGCGACATCGTTTCGGTCAGCGGCGGGCAGCTGAGCACCAGCATCACCGAACGCTTCCTGCCGGCCGGCGCCGTGACCGGACACGACCTGGTGAAACTAAGTGATAAATCGGAACCGGTGGAGAACGACGACTATGCGGCGTTCAACGTCCAGTTCGCCGAAGCCTCCGGCAGCCTGGAAGTCTCCCGTGTCGCCGCCGGCCACCCGAACTCACTGGCCTTCGAGGTCTTTTGCGAGAAGGGCGCCGCGCGCTTCAGCCAGCTGCGTCCGTCGGAAATCGAAATCATGCTCAGCGAAGGGCCCTCGGCGACCAACGGCTATCGCACGGTGAACCTCGGTCCGGAGCATGCTTACCTCGGCGGCGGGCTGCCCATGGACGCACCAGGTGTCGGCTTCGGCCAAAACGACGCCTTCAGCTATCAAGCCCGTGCCTTCCTCGACGAAGTCTGCGGCCTGGACACCGACCTTCCCCCGAATGCGACATTCGACGAGGGAGTGCACAATATGCAAATCCTGCAGGCGGTCGTCCAGTCCGCCGGCAACGACGGAAAGAAGGCAGCCCTGTGAAACTCGGTGTATACAACGCAATCCTCCACGACCGCCCCCTGCCCGAAGCGCTCAAGATCATCAAAGACCTGGGACTGACCGGCATCGAGCTGAACACTGGCGGATTCTTGCCAGCAGTCCATGTGCCCAATTTCGACCAGATTCTGCAAAGCGATAGCGCCCGGGACGACTTCCTGGAGATCTTTGACCACGCCGGCGTGCAGATTGCCGGGCTGAACTGCAATGGCAACCCCTTGCATCCCAACCCGGTTATTGGCGACCGGCACGCCGAAGATATCCGCCGCAGCATTAGGCTCGCGCAGCGCCTGGGACAGCATCGTGTTGTGACCATGTCCGGCTTGCCCGGCGGTGAACCGGGTGCCACCCGAGTCAATTGGGTGGTGAACGCTTGGAACTCGGCAGCACTGGAGCAGTTGGATTACCAGTACGGCCTCGCGGCCGAGTTCTGGAAGGAGATGGATATCCTGGCCCAGGACAACAACGTCAAGGTCGCCCTGGAGCTGCACCCGCAGAACCTTGCTTTTAATCCGGCCAGCTTCCGTGAACTCATCGAACGCGCCGGCACCAGCAACATCGGCGTTGAGCTCGATGCCTCGCACCTGTTCTGGCAGCAGATGGATCCCGTGGCCGTGGTTCGGGATCTTGGCTCATGGGTCTTCCATGCCGCCGCCAAAGACGTGCGCATTAACCCGCATGCGGCTATCCAAGGGGTGCTGGACAACAGCTTCCGCAAAAAGAGCGCGGACGAACCACGCACCAATATGGGCGGGGACGAATGGGTTAATGAATGGCCGGATAACTCGGCCTGGGACTTCGTGGCCTTGGGCAAGGGACACGGGACCGCGTTCTGGACCGAGTTCCTGCGTGCCCTGCACGAAGTGGACCCAGAGATGCTGGTGAATATCGAGCACGAGGATACCGAATTGGGTGCAGTTGAGGGGCTTGAGGTGGCCGCCAAGGTACTTCTCGACGCCGATGCTGCGCTGAGGTCTTCGCTGGCTACCCGCTAGCAAACTGGCTCAACAACTAGCGAAGCCCGGAATTCACGAAAATGAATTCCGGGCTTCGCTTGTGCGTTGCTAAAGTTCGTCGAGCGGCCTCTAGACAGTGCGGACGACTGCTTCGTAGTCGAAGCGGTCCTTTGGTGCACCGATTTCGCCTTCGGCTGGTTGGCCGATATTCAGGACCAAGAAGCTCTTCTGGTCGCCTTCTGGGAAGAAGGAAGCATCAATGGCGGAGAAGTCTGCACCGGTCATGGGACCAACGGCGAAGCCCAGGCTGCGTGCAGCCAGGATGAAGTAGCCTGCCTGCAGGTGGGCGTTGTTGTTGCCGGTGGAGGCAGTGAAGTCGGCATCGGCGTCGTACATGGCCTTGGGTGCGTTGTAGCCTGGCAGGAAGTTATCCCACTGCTCGTGCCATGCGGTGTCATAGCTGAGGATTGCCACCAGCGGAGCTGCGGCAGTCTTGGCCCTGTTGCCATGCGACAGCGCGTCGACCAGGTTCGCGCGTGCTGCGTCGGACCGTACGTAGGTCACGCGCAGCGGCTGGGAGTTGAAGGCAGTTGGGCCGAACTTGGCCAGCTCGTAGATCTCCTGGGCCTGCGCCTCGGTGACTTCGCCGGCGAAGGCGTTGGCGGTGCGTGAGTCGCCAAAGATGGAGTTGATCGCGCCGGAGCCGATCTGGGTTTCGTCAGATGCAATAGTCATACTCATACCTTTCGGATCGGCCCGCGGCCACTGGATTGGGCCACTGCCGGGCTCGGTCTTCTTCTACCGATATCCAACTAAGAACAGCTTCGCCTCATTCCAATTATTAGCGTGTTCTATGCAACATGGAGAACAGCGGCAAGCGTGAACCACGGCTTCTGGGCCAGCACCTGCCGAGCCAAATCCGGCCCTAAAAACTAGTTGAGATCACTCGATTCCCAGGACCGGCCCAGCGGCGATGCAGCTTGGCACAGCCGAGCGCACACAGCGCGATGGCTGCACCAAAGTAGGTTACCGCCATCGATTCGCCGCTGATCTGGCCTACCCAGCCCAGCCCTAAGGCACCCAGTGCAGTCAGTGCGTAGCCCAGCACCCAAAAGGCTGAGCTGGCGCTGCCTCGATGTCGCGGCTCAATGCGGCGCAACACGATTCCCAGGCCTACCGGGAACAATGCGCCGTGGCTCAGTCCCGCAACGATCAAGCCGGCAAGATACATCGCCATCGCCAAGCTTCCGCCAAGTCTTGGTGCTAGAGCTATCAGCACCGCACCAATCGCCAAGCCGGCATACCCTAGGTGAATTTTTTCGCTCACCAGCTTCCCTCCGGCCTTCTGGCCCACCGCCGTGGCGACAAAAATCAATGATCCGATGAGCCCCAGCAATCGCAGGTCCGTAATGCCGAAGGCACGGACCACCAAAATGGAAGTCATCGCGGTGCAACCGCCCATCACCGCGAAGCCCAAGGTCATCAGCCCGCCCACGCAGAAGTCGCGCAATGCGACGCGTGGCACCAGCGGAAGGCTGAGTTTCAATCCGTGTCCGCGGTGCATCACGCTGTCCGGGGCCATGGCAAGCAATGCGATGCACAGACCTGAAAGTACTGCGTGAACGCTGAAAGCAATCATCGGGACGGATGGGAAGAAGAAGGTCAGAAATGCAGCCAGGGCTGGCCCGCTGCCCAGACCCACCATATTGGCCACGCTGGAAATGCTGGCACCGCGTCCGGAGCTGGAGACCAGATCAGTCAGATAGGCGGTCGCCGTTCCAGTGACCAGCCCGGCACACACCCCGGAAAGGGCGCGGGCAATGAACAGCATGGGTGCCTCGGCGGCCATTGCATAGAGTATTCCGCTGGCGGCCGAAGCGAGAAGCCCCAGGATCATGACGGGTTTTCGGCCAATGGCATCAGATAGGGAACCGAAGATGCACAATACCGCGAGCACCACGATGGCGTATATCGCAAAAAGTTGCGTTGAGGCGGCGGTGCTTAGGCCGTATTCATCCTGAAGCATCGGATACAACGCGGTGGGCATCGTGGTACCGCACATGGCGACCGCATAGGTCCCCAAAACGACAGTCAAGGGCCAGCCGCGGATTCGGCTTGGTTTTGTGCGCAGGACCATGCCAAGACCTCGCTCCCATGTTGCGTAACAACCCGAGCCTAGATAAGTCCTAATGTCCTGTCAATGTTATTCATTATTGTTGCTGATTAAACCGCGCTAAATCAGCAGCCCCAATCAGTCCGGCCACCGGGCCCAATTCCGCCTGGCTGATCTTCGCAAAAGGACGGTATCCCCTGCCAGGCAGGGTGCGGCGATAGGTCTCCTCCGCCGTGGAAACCAGTTGCTTCGACGCAGCACCCAAACCGCCACCGATAACGACGGTTCCCGGGTCCAGAACCGAGACCAGATTCGAGATGCCCAGACCAAGCCATTCGCCCATATCCGCAATGAGATCGGCACAGGCCGGGTCGCCCTCTGCGGCAAGTCGAGTTACCTCTGCGCCGGTGACGGCCTCCGGGTCATCGTCCACGGCCTCGCGCAGCCGGAAGGCCACCGGCGATTTGCTGCGCACAAGTTCGGCTCCTTCTCGGCCCAAGGCATTGCCAGAAGCGTATTGCTCCCAGCAACCGCGGTTGCCGCACGCGCACCGATGGCCGCCGGGAACGATCACCTGGTGCCCGAATTCTCCAGCAATGCCGGACTTGCCTCGGTGGATCTGCCCTCCGAGGATCACTGCCCCGCCGATTCCCGTTCCGAGGGTCAGGCACACCATATCGCTCTCACCGCGGCCTGCGCCGAAACGGTGCTCGGCCCAGCCGGCAGCGTCAGCGTCATTTACCAGAGTCACCTCGTGTCCAACGAGCTTCATCAGGCGGTCGCGCACCGGTTCATTTCGCCAGGACAGGTGGGGGCTGAACAGCACATTCTGCCCCTTGCGGTCCATCCAGCCAGCAGCGCCAATACCCACCGGCAACGCTTCGTTGCCCTCCGAGAGCTCGCGAATCATCTCAGCCAGGGCACGTTCTGTCCCCGCCACATCATGGTCGGGCGTCTCGCGGCGGATCTGCCCGAAGGCGTTCCCCTCTTCGTCGACGAGGGCTGCAAGGATTTTGGTGCCACCGATGTCAACGCCGATGGAAAGATTTGCTGGACTCACAGTCATCCAGCTTAGACCCTCGCAAAACGCCGACAGTTCCAATGCGCCGCTGGTGCCTAGGACTGTTCACGCGCAGGCGCGACCTTCCACGCGTTGCCCACCATCTGGCATCCCTGCGAATTCAGGACTCATGCAGGCTATTTACCGCCAACTACGATTCATTTCGACCCGCCCCCGCCAAGCGGGCTGCTCCCGAACGATTCAGGGTCTAAACTCCGGGTTAAATGATTGGCTACAAGGTAGCATCCGCTCGCGAGATGTCGCAGTCCGGGAAGACACCCAACGGCTAAGGGCTGAATTGGGGTTTGTACCATTTCCGAGATTTCCCTCGCTTACCATGCCCACTGCTCATAGTGCGGAAAACGTCGAGCGGAACGTGGCCGCACCAGGTTCGAATTCGTGCAGCATGCACCGGAAGGATCCGTCCCAGGGCCTCCATAGGAAATCGGTTCACTGCGCCCATCGACCAAGGAATTCAATGCATTGCTTGTTTCCATGGGAACGCCCGAATTCAATGCCCTCGGGGTCCGCTGGTAGACCATCTTCGCTGCCGCGGGCATCATCGCCCGCGCAAGTGCGGCCGGAGAATAGTTGGAGCACAAATGAAAGTGCTCGCAAACCGGGGTTTGCGAGCACTATCCGCTGATGGTTATTTCTCGTCATCGAGCACTTCGTCGACGCTGGGGGCAGGTTCAGCCGTTTCCTCAGTGTTCCGCGGTTTTGGCAACTCTGGGTACAGGCATCTCGATGGCCCCCGTCTGGATCTGCTCGAATTCTTCCGGCGTGACCACGGGGATCTCGTAACCCTCTTTGTCGATGAGCTTTCCACCTTCATAGTGGTCTCCCTCTATCAGCCCGCAGATTTCTTCGCGCTTCACCATGCGCGGCGGGGCGGCGGAGAACACCGAAGAGTTCTTCGAATTCCCGAATTTCAGTTCGTTGAATAGCAGGTTCAACAGCACCGCCATGATCGCGGCCGAAGAGATCCCCGAGTGGAAGATCGTTTCGAACCAGCTTGGGAAGCTCGCATAGAAGTCAGGTTTGACGATCGGGACGCAGCCAAAGGAGATCGATGCTGCCACGATGACTAGGTTCATCCCGTCATATTTGATCTTGGACAGGGTTCGAATTCCGGAGGCGGCCACGGTGCCGAAGAGCACGATTCCGGCACCGCCGAGCACCGGGGTGGGAATCGCGGCGACCACACGCCCCAGGATCGGCAGCAGGCCGAGCACCACCAGAATGCCGCCGCCGGCCGCGACCACGAAGCGGCTGGTGATCCCGGTGATGGCCACCAAACCGACATTCTGCGCGAAGGCCGACTGCGTGAAGGTGTTGAACAACGGAGCCACGGCCGAGGAGGCCATATCGGCACGCAGCCCGTCGGCAATGCGCTTTGAATCCACCCGGGATCCGGCGATCTCACCGACTGCCAGAATATCGGCGGTGGTTTCGGTCAGGATAACCAGGACCACGATGGTCATGGAAATGATTCCGCCCAGCTCAAAGACCGGCATGCCAAAGGCCAGCGGCTGCGGGAAGGCGAAGACCGAGCCGGTACCGACCGCGGAGAAATCTGCCATCCCGAGCAGGGCCGCGGCCACGGTGCCGAAGACGATAGCCAAAAGGATCGACATCCGCGAAATTGCGGCGTTGCCGACCTTGGAAAGCAGCAGCACGGCGAGCAGCGTACCGGCGGCGAGCCCGATGTTCGGCAAGGAACCGTAATCGGGAGCCTCGGCGCTTCCTCCCATGGCCCAGTTCGCCGCGACCGGAGTCAGCGAGATGCCGATCATCGTAATGACCACCCCGGTGACCACCGGCGGGAAGTACCTAATCACCCGCGCGAAGAACGGCGCGATGAGGAACCCGATGAGCGCGGCAACGAGAACCGCGCCGAAGACCGCCTGGATGCCTCCTCCCCCGTTGACGATGGCAACCATCGTGGCGACCGAGGCAAAGGAGGTTCCCTGGACCAGCGGCAGCTGAGCTCCGAAGAAGGGAATTCCTACAGTCTGCAAGATAGTTGCCAGCCCGCCAATGAACAGGCAGCTGGCCACGAGCAATCCGACTTCTTCGCTGCTCAGCCCCGCCGCACCGCCGATGATCAAGGGCGGGGCGATGATTCCCCCGTACATGGTCAGGACATGCTGAAGCCCGTAGGCCAGTGACTTGCCAAATGGTAATTTAGCGTCCTCTGGCCGTAGTGCTTTGATAGATTCATCAGGTGTAGCGCTCAAGGCTGACCTCCTACGTCAGTCGCTGCCATAAAGGGTGTGCCGGTGTGTCCGCACCGGCACACCCTTTTCACATCGGGTTAGATAAATGCAGGGATATTGGCCCACACCGGATGGTTGACCTCGGTTCCCTCGCGGGAGAGGGTAGCTTCGATCAGTCCATAGGGCCGATCTGCGGCAAAGAACACTTCATTTGGGTTGTCCTGGCCGAAGACTTCCAGGTCCACCCGGAAGTGGTGCTTGTTCGGCAGGGACATCTTGATCTCTGCAATTTCCGGATGCGCCTCAAGAACCGCTTGGCCCATGTTGTACATGCTCTGCTGCAGCGCGTACGAGTGGGTCTGCGCAAACTGGGTGAGCATCAGCGAACGCACCGAGCTGTATACGGCGTCGTAGTCGATGCCGGCCGCCACGGCCTCCGGGTTATAGCGCCAGCGGGCGGTGACATCGGTGGCCAGGATGCGGTCGGTGGTTTCCTTCAGCGTCGTGTACCGATCAACCGGGAATCCGTGGAACTCGCTGCCCGTGGACTTCAGGACGGTGAGGCCTTCCAGCCCCGCGACGATGCTCTTTTCTCCGTCGGACCCGATTTCCAGGACGGCCGTGCGAATTTCGGACTTGTTCTGCGAGAAGGCGTGGTCGTGGTCGTTGATGCGGTCCCAGAAGAACTGCTGCGCCGCCCATCGGCCACCGGTGATCCAGTCGAATTCGCCGGTGAAATGATTTCCCAGCTGAACTAGGAAGTCTTCGATGGCGCCCACGCCGTTGCGGGCCAATCCGTAGACGGTGTTCTTCTGGGTGTCGGTGGGTACGACTCGGGCGTTGTCTCCGTCGATGTGGGCGGCCGTGAAGTCGCCGTGCAGCTGGCTGGTGACGTTCAGATCCTGGATCTGGTGGCGATCGGTGTCGCGGGTGATTTTTACCAGGCGGACCTCGGCCTTGCCATACTGGTTGGATCCAAGCACGATCTTGGTTCCTGCTGGGGCATTGATTTCGGTAGTCATGGTTCTAACTTCCTCGGTACGTGGAATATGCAAACGGGCTGATAAGAAGAGGTACGTGGTAATGCTGGTCGACGTCATTGACGTAAAAGTCGATGCTTACCGCGGGGAAGAAGCTTTCCGTTCCCTGCTTCCCGAAGTAGTCGCCGGTTTCGAAGGAAATCCGGTAGCGTCCTGCTTCAACCTGAGCCGGCCCCAGAGTCTTGATGCGGCCGTCCGCATCGGTGAGTCCGGATCCGATTTCTTGCCAGCCGGATGCCCTGTTGGCTTCCAGCGTGGCCTTGACACCGGAGGCAGGCCTCCCGGTCCCGGTGTCGAGAATGTGGGTGGTGATGTGACTGCGTACTGCGGTCGATTCATCCATGAAGTACTCCTTAGCTCAAGGGTTGGCTTTAGCCGCTGACCGCGCTGGACATGCGGAGCAGCGCAATCGCACGCAACTGCTCGGCTACTTCGCGCAATTCGGTGTCCTCGTCATTGCCGAGGCGGCGTTCGCATTCGGCGAGGATTTCATTGCTGCTCCGCCCCGCGGCACGGATGAGGAAAACCCTGTTGAAGCGGGCTTCATAGCGGCGGTTGGCTTCGGCCAGACGGGAGGTGACATCGTCATCGAGCCGCAGGCTTGCTTGCTCGCCCCGGGAGAGCGAAGCTTCGGCGGAATCTCCCTGAGCCCGCTCGCCGATGCGGGGGTGATGCGCCAGCGCCGCAGCGATTTCTGACTCGCCAAAGGGCGCGGCACTGCGTTGGGCTGCGGCCGTTAGCGCAGCACTGTCTGCATAGGGGCGTGCGGCCACAAGCTCGTTGATCCAACGCTCCACATCGAGGCATGGCCGCAAGACGGCGGCAGCGTCTGCCTCGGGTAAGTTGTTAAAAACATGCAGGTCCATCGGGTGATCAGCTCTTTTCTTACACCACGATCCGATGGCTGAACACCCTTACCACCGATGGTTCTATCGGCTTCGACTCGATGTTTTTGGATCGTGGAATCTTCGTTCCACTACTGTAAGCCAACTCACACTACCTCCGTCAAGTGGTTTTCGAGGGAGATTTTTTGAAGTGTGATTTATTGTCGGAAATTTCGGTCGCAGGGAAGTTTTTAGGCCGAAACCCTTGCCAGGAGCCGCGCTCACCCGACATACTGTTTTCGTAGGACAAAAATAAACTTCCGCATTACGGAATCAACTTATCGCAAAAGGAGGGTCGCCATGACCGCCAACCAGTCGGCAAGCATCAACTACTCACCTAAGGAAGCGCGGGTCCTCTCGGCGACCGCGGCGCTCCAGACGGGCATGTTCCAGCCAATCGAGAATCTGGACCCTGACATGTCCCCGCGGGCACGCATCAACACTTCGGCACCGAGCTTCCTGGACCGCCTGCTGCGCAGAAACTAGTTCGCCGACCCCTAGGGGTGCAAAACTTCATAAAGGCCATGTTCCGGAGGCGCCGAGCATGGCCTTTATGTTCTTAAATGGCCCACGTCAAACGGACGTGGGGCTCAAGGGAGGCATCGAAAGATCATTGCGCTGCGTGCTTGGCACCGGGATCGTTCCACGAACCCGCTTCGGCGCGAGCTTCAACCATGAAGAGAAGTGCTGCCCGCGAGGATCTACTTGAGCACCAGCTGCGCCAATACCGGAAGCGCGATTACCGACAGGGCGCAGGTAATCACGATGGCCAGCGCCGTCGGCTCACCGTCACCGGTGTCATTGTGAGCCATGATGTAGGCCGTGGCGGAGGTCGGCATAGCTGCCATAAGCACCGCGGTGTTGAACCACATCGATTCGAGATCCGGCGCGAAAATCCAGAGCATCGAAACGGTCAGCAGAGGCAATGCCGCCAGCTTGCCAACCACCATGACCAGCATGGTTCGCTTGGCTCCACGCACCTTGGTATGCGCCGTCCCCGCCCGCCGGTCCAGGGTGCGCTGAACGGTGCGCCGCAAGGATAGACCGATTACGAACAAGGCTCCGGGGGCTGCCGCGGCGGCAATGAGGTCTACGGTGTCATCAAGCGGTTTTGGAATGGGGATCCCCCACATCACCACTGCTCCGCCAAACACCATGGCCCAGGTAACCGGGCTATAAAGCAGTGCATTGCGAACCGTCAACGCGATCCGGCGACCGCTGGGCTTATGCCTGTTTCCCGGGCCTGCCGGCATCATCAGCTGGGCCAAGATGGGAAAACCCACCATAAAAATAACGTTGTGGACCAGCTGCCCCATGCCTGCGGCGAGACCGGCTTGGCTGCCGAGCACCCCGAGAACTACCGGAATTCCCAGATAGGAGACGTTGCCAAAGCTGGTGCTGAGCATGCCAGCCAGGCTCCGCCCGCGCTCTACGCGCAACACATAGCGGAAAAGGACCCAACAGATGAGGGCGAATGCCAACGTCGAGACGATGCTGACCCACAGGAAATCGAACGGAACTCCCCGACTAACATCGGCCCGGGCAACCACCTTGTACAGCAATGCAGGCAGTGCCACGTAAAAGACAAAAACGTTCAGAGCCGGTTCCACGCTGGGCGGGAATTTCGGTGAATAACTGACCGCGTAGCCAATGAGCATCACGAAGAACAGCGGCAGGACACCGAACAGCACGTCGAGGAACACAAGACTCCTTCAAAGTTCATTTTTGAGTCTTTCCAAGCCTAGTTGTCCTTCCCGCGGCAACCTGCATCGGCTTCGCTGGACCTGCCGAACTTCAGGCATGCTCCGGCGGATTCACATACGCGGCTGCCATGGCACCTGCGACTAGGCTAGATGCCAAAAGGAGTTAATATGCCATCTGCAAACATGCCGACGTCCAGCATCCTGATCACCGGAGCCGGCTCCGGCATAGGTCGGGCCACCGCACGGCTGCTACTAGCCCAGGGCTGGAATGTGGTCTTGGCCGGACGCACCGAACAGACACTGCAGGAAGCAGCACAAGGCCACGGCAACGCTCTAGTGGTCCAAGCCGATGTCTCCTCCGCCGAAGAGGTTCGATGCCTATTTGCGAAGGCGACCGAGCATTTTGGTCGTCTCGATACGCTATTCAACAATGCCGGAACGTTCGGTCCCGCGGTCTCCATCGATGAGCTAAGCGCGGAGGACTGGGAGAAAGTCTGCCAGGTGAACCTGACCGGAGCGATGAATTGTGCCCGCGAAGCTTTTAAGCATATGAAGCTGCATGGCGGCGGAAGAATTATCAACAATGGATCAATTTCCGCTCAAGTGCCCCGACCACGGTCGGTGGCCTATGCAGTTACCAAGCACGCCATCACGGGGCTGACTAA